>DATEDY010000148.1:0-16186 GCA_035281405.1 Flavobacterium sp. | reverse complement strand
TCTGTTGATAAATATATAAAACAAAAAGAGGCGCGCAGGCACCTCTTTTCATCTTGATTATTTTCTGATGTTTAATTCTTTGATAATCGCACGGTATCTGTTGATCTCCGTATTCTTTAAGTAGTCAAGAAGACTTCTTCTCTTACCTACTAATTTCACTAACGAACGCTCAGTGTTGTAATCGTGACGATTCTTTTTCAAGTGCTCAGTTAAGTGGTTGATTCTGAATGTGAATAAAGCGATTTGCCCTTCAGCAGAACCAGTGTTCTCAGCTTTACCTCCGTGTTTAGCGAAAATCTCAGCTTTTGTTTCTTTTGTTAAATACATGCTAATATTATTTAAATCATTATTATGTAGATTGGGGTGATCCCAATACGGGTGCAAAGGTAAAACTATTTTTGAATATCACAAGTTTTATTTTAATCACCAAGATAAGATTCTTGTTTTATACAATGATAGAGAGTGAATTAGAGTGTTTAAAAATGAAAGGAGTAGGGAAGTAGGACGATGAACCCAAGTCCTTTGGAGTAGGAATTATAATCTTCAAAATCGTTTTCATTTCAAAGTGTTTGCATGGGTGATAAGTTATGTTTACTTCTGGATGCCTTCACTGCATCTCTGAAGTTGTTACTGTTCGCAAATTTCTCTCAGCTTACCAAGTGCTTTTGGATAGGTTTGATTCATATAATCTAAAAAATCCTCAGTGGTGTCTAAATCAACAATAACGGTCGTACTACCATTGTTTTCTTCGAAAGTATAGTTTTCAAATCCATTTGCCCATTGCGCCACTTCTGGTCCTTCCGTAATTTCCGTGTCTGCTTTAAGAAGACCATAATGTTGGATTGAAACAAATTGGTTGGGAATGTTTTCAACTATCTTGGATACCATACCGCCCTTTTCTCCATTTTCATCTACTCCAATAAATAGTATTTTACTTCCCTTGTCCCAACTTCCTTCATAGGTCGACGTCGGATTAAATAAAGCAGTCCATTGCTCATAAGTGGATTTGCTCTTGATGCCAAGCATACAATCATAAATCTTGGTGGCAGGTGCATGGATACTTACTGTGAATTGTAACTTTTTCATAATTAGGAATATTGGTTTAAATTAATTAGACGAGTTTTTTTCGTAATACTCAGCATTCGTTAATATTTCGATGTTCGTGTATTCACTTTTACTCATCACACAAATAATAGTAAAGTCAATTCTGTCCCACTAATTTAGTAAAAACCAATAAAAAAAGGAAGGAAGGACTAAATTCAACTGAAACATTTTTCTAAGACTAGATGTTTTACACCAAAAAATTCCCCGCATTCATGTAAAATTAGTTTCGATAAAAAAACACATTGTTTCCGTCATCCCAACCCTGTCAGCGGTTCTAACCCTGACAGCGGTTAAAAAAACTAGGTTAATGATCGGCCAAACTCTCCATCAAGTCCAATTTTCGAACTGTTTGATAGTCTAACAATCCAATAATCCAAAAAAATCCCCAACCCCACCAATACCATACCAAACATGAAAACAATGGCCGTTTTCGTCACTTTTTGCCGCTTTTTGCCACAAATCGCCCCTCAAACACCGTTTCACTCTTGAAAGAGTATACTGTAAAACCCTGTAAATACTGGTGTAAGCATAGGTTCATCCATACTTTATCCATATCAAAGTGTTGTATAAGTAGTATATAAGTAGTATATAAGTAGTATATAAGTAGTATATAAGTAGTATATAAGTAGTGTATAACTAATAGATAACTGCGGTATGGGTACTGTCAGATTATTAGGTCATTGGATTTTTTGATTTCTTAAAGCAATAAATGTCCGGCTAATCATGCCACAACCCAAAGAATGGCCTCAATACTTCAGTCTCTAAGAACCCTAGCGCTTTTTGTCAATAGCTTTGGAATTCAGTAATTGGAATTCTGAATCTAATTGCCGTAATTTCGACTTTACTGATGTTGTTTGATAAGATAACTAAAAACGTTTTCCTCAATATCTTGTGCAGTGCTAACAGGGATCTCAAGGTTTTTAATTCTGCTCAGCTCGGTCACTTCATGGGCTTTCTTGTTATACCATTCCCCTAAACCAATACCTTTCTTTTTTTTCCAGGCAATAATGCTGTTCGCCGAAATGGGCTCTGGCTTCAGTTTGTCAAAGGTATTGTCGATAGTGATTTTGTATTCTTTTTTGATATTCTTAGTATCGGTAAAAGGAACGATAAATTCGGACCAACTGTGGTTTCCATTGGTAATGACTTTGCCTTCAAATCCCAAGGTGCTCAATAAGGCTACAAATGCCATTTCACGTTCACTGCACCACCCAAATGTATTGAAATTACCGCATTGTGACGTGTGGTACTTTGGTTTTGAGCTCACTAGGTCGCTTAAAAATAAATAGGGTGTCCTGTCGATGTCGGCAAAAGATTGGTACTTGGAAAATTCCTTAGGTGATTTGGTCTCTGTCAGCTTTCGGTTGGTGGCCAGGTCAATAATCCCATGTCTCGGATTAGGAGTGGTCCAATGCCAGAAATAGGGAATGTTCAGTATCTCTCCTCGGGAATAATTGGAAGCCGAAGTACTGGTGAAAAGCTGGTGTAGGATTTTAAAGGTGTAGAAGGTATGAATGTTTGCCGAATCATTTTCCTTAATGTTGTTTTGGGTAACGAAAGCATCAAAATCAGAAGGTGCAACCGCATGAAAATCTTTTTGATGCTGCTGAATCAATGCATCAAAAAATAACGGCGCCTTTGTCAATTGATAACGGAAGATTTTCGGCTGAAAATCAGTATGGCTTTCATTAGCCTGATTTCTGCAACAGATTAAAGAAAGTAGGCTAATGAAAAGTATACTGTAGGTTTTGTACATCCCGTAATGGTTTACTAAAAAAGTTGCGCTACTTCTTCATTCACAAATTCCAAAAAGCGCTCGTCAGCTTCTGTAAAAGGATCAATCACATGACTGTCAATGTCTATCTGACCAATGTTCACTCCGTTGACAAACAAAGGAACTACAATCTCTGATTTTACTGTAAAACTGCACGCAATGTAGTTGTCCTGCGCCGAAACATCAGGCACCACAAAGTTAGTATTTGATTCGGCTACCTGTCCGCAGATGCCTTTTCCAAAAGGTATCACAGTATGATCAGTCTCAGCACCCACATACGGTCCAAGGTGTAATGTCTTCGCTTCGTGATTGGCAAAGTAAAAACCTACCCAGTTGTAATAACTGATGTTGTCTTGTAATAATTGGCAAATTTGTAGTAGTTTTTCATCTCTGCTTGCCGATGAATTCGTTATTTCGGTAACCTTTGGTTGTAATGCGTCAAATGTCATTTTATTTCGTTTTTATGCAAAAGTAACTAACGACAATTTTAATTTTTATATAAATTTGTTAAAAAATCGTTTTGGCCAACTATTTCCAACAGTACAAACCTTTCTTGCTATTCCTAGGCAAATTCTTTTTGGCATACTTGCTGTTGACTGTGCTGTATCAGGGGTATTTGGGCTCTTTCGGTGATGCAAAAGTGGATGCTGTAACGAAGTTGGTTGCTCGCCAAACCGAATGGCTTTTGAAGGTAATAAACCCGGAGTCATCGGTTATTGAAGATAAACCACACAATGTTGTCCAAATCATATACCAAGGAAAATACGTGGCCCGAATCATCGAAGGCTGTAATGCTATTAGTGTCATTATTCTGTTCGTGGCATTCGTAATCGCTTTTTCCGGTAGATTAAAACCTACAGTTTTGTTTTTGTTCGTCGGAAGTGTTTTGGTGTACATTCTCAATATTTTCAGAATAGCGCTGTTGACCGTATTGGTGTACCACTTCCCAGAACAGGAACATTTTCTACATGGCGTCATTTTTCCATTGATTATCTATGGTGTCGTGTTTTTGTTATGGCTTTTTTGGGTGAATAAATATTCAGTATATGCTTCAGGGAAATCGAAATAGGAGGTGGCAAATCGCCTTGACTTTGTTCTTGGTGGGATTATTGGTAGCCGTAAGGGCTTTTGAAAATCAATGGTTCTATGATCCGTTCACGGCCTATTTCAAATCGGAATATACCACGCTGCCCTATCCTGATTTTAATAGCGGACTTCTTTTTATGCATTGGATTTTCAGATACGCAATCAATGCGGTTATTTCTTTGGCCATTCTTTATGTGATTTTTAAAGATGCTTCCATTATAAGATTCTCATCCATTCTTTACGGACTCTTCCTGATACTACTCTTGATAGGAATGTTCTTTCTCTTGTATTATGGCAATGAAAACCAAAAAATGACCTTATTCTACGTTAGGCGTTTTCTTATTCAACCTCTTTTTTTATTATTATTTATTCCCGCCTTTTTTTATCAGAAAAAAACGTCATAAATATTACGTAACTTTATTGTAATTAGTTAGTTGCAAAATGAAGGTGGTAAAGCATTCCGGTGAGGTTGTCGATTTTCAGAAAGTGAAACTCGAAAGTTCGTTGTTGAAAGCAGGTGTCGATCAGCATACCATAGCAGATATTCTGAAAAAGATAGAAACGCACCTCTACGACGGAATGACAACCCAACAAATTTACAAACTGGCTTTTGATAGATTGAAAGAGAACTCAAGTGCTAAGGCTGCCCGCTATAATTTAAGGGCTTCCTTGGAACTCCTCGGCCCTGCAGGATTTTATTTTGAAAAGTACATCTCGCATCTTTTTAGGAAATTGGGATATAACACTAAAATCAACTTGAATCTGCAAGGAAAATGCATTACCCATGAAGTCGATCTGGTTATAAAGAAGGATAAAATGCTAACTATGATTGAATGTAAATTTCATGCCAACCGGGAAATTGTCTCTGATGTCAAAGTGCCTATGTATATTCTGTCGCGGTTTAACGACCTGAAGGAACAACCTCATTCGGTTTTTGAAGAAGAGGAGTACATCAATGCCTGCCTGATTGCAACCAATAATCGGTTCTCAGAGGATGCTATACGGTTTGCAGAATGTTCCGGTCTCCAATTGCTAAGCTGGAGCTACCCCGAAGGGAATAACCTCCATAACTTGATTGAAAAGACGGGATTGTATCCCATTACCTGCCTGACTACTTTGTCATTGGACGAAAAGGAACAGTTGCTGTTGCAGGATGTTGTGGTGGCTAACCAATTGAAAACAACCAGTGATGATTTAAAACGCATCGGACTGAGTAACAAAAGAATTAAAAATATTCAAAAGGAAGTTACCGAATTATGTACATAAAATAAGAGCTATGAAGATACAGTTTTTTGGAGGGGCTGGAACCGTTACAGGTTCTAAAACATTAATCGAATCCAACGGAATCCGGATTTTAATTGATTGTGGTTTGTTTCAGGGGGTTAGAGAAATCCGGGAACTCAATTGGCAACCGCTGGAGGTGCTGCCTTCTTCGATTGATTATGTGCTGCTCACTCACGGCCATCTGGATCACTGCGGATGGTTGCCCAGACTAATCAATCAGGGTTTTGAAGGGAAGATTTACTGTACAGGCCCAACTAAATCGATCTCCCGGATCATTTTATTGGACTCGGCTAAAATTCAAGAGGAAGAGGCTGAAAAAGCAAATCAGGAGCACTATTCAAAACACAATCCCGCCGAACCATTGTATACCGTGGAACAGGCAGAACGCGTTTTGCCTTTCTTCAGGGTCATTACATTGGATAAAGAATTTGATGTTGATGCCGAAATTTCCGCAAGGTATTTTTATGCGGGACATATATTGGGAGCTTGTTCCATCGAACTGAAACTGGAAGGGAAGACGCTGGTTTTTTCAGGAGATATCGGAAGGGATAATGATGATTTGCTCTTTGAACCAATCAAACCCACAAAAGCCGATTATGTTTTTTTGGAGAGTACATACGGTGATCGTCTGCATCCGGATAATGATCCTATTGAGGATTTGGAACAATGTATCAATGAAACATTTGCAAGGGGAGGGAATGTAATCATACCAAGTTTCGCTGTGGAAAGGGCGCAAACCATTATGTATCTTATTTGGAAGCTCAAACAACAGGGCAGAATACCTGAAATGCCTTATATCATTGATACACCAATGGGAATTAAAGTCATTGATTTGTTTACAGAAAACAGAACGTGGCACAAACTCAAATTGGATGAATGTGAAGCCATGTGTGCCATGTTTCAACTCATCACAAACTACGAAGAAACCATTGAAGCTATTTATGATGATCAGCCTAAAGTGGTTATCGCAGCCAGCGGAATGGTCACCGGAGGTAGGGTGTTGAGTTATCTGGAACGATATATCGTAGATAATAAAAATACGGTTATCATCGTAGGTTACCAAGCTGAAGGTACTCGCGGTCGCAAACTCCTGGAAGGAGAAAAGGAAATTAAGATGTATGGTAAATATTACCCGGTTCATGCTCAAATTACCGAGATAGAAGGATTGTCTGCACACGGTGATCAGGAAGATCTGATACAATGGCTCTCAAAATTGGAAGCAAAACCACAAACTGTTTTTTTGGTTCACGGCGAAACAAACGCCTTTATAGCACTCAAAGAAGAAATAGAAAAACGCTACGGGATAATCTGCGAGATTCCTTATTTGGGACAAAGCATTGAAATCAATTAACAAGATTTTATCATTGATTTTATAAAAAATGCCTACTTTTGGCTCTTGAAAGTGCCATGAAAATTAAAAAACACATAGTTGTCTTGTTGTCATTCCTGATATTGGTTTCCAATATTGGTCTGGCTTTCAATGTACACTATTGTGAAGGTAAAATCTCAGGGGTTTCTTTTAATTATAAAACAGAAGAACCTTGTGTCGAAAAACAAGTTGAAGTTGAAAAGCCTTGTTGTGCACAGGAAAACAATCATAAAGCTTGTTGTAAAAACAGTAAGGTTAAAATAGATAAAACCACTTCTGAAAATGTTTTGGTTAAAACATTTCAGTTGGATCTGGCAACTTTTACCGGTATTACCTTCTGGAATTCGTCACCTTATTTCTCTGCTGAGGAAGTTGTCGAGAAAAGCGAAAACCCTTCGTTTTACTGTGATACTAATGCTCCGCCTTTATACCAATTATACTCTCAGTACATTTTCTACGCGTAATAAATGTTGTATAATCTGATTTTGATTTTATAAACATTTAATTACCTATCACAATGAAAAATATAATAATGTTTTTTGTTGTTTTCCTTTCTATGCAGGCTGTTGCACAAAAGCAAGATACATTGCAAACTATTATGGTTGATGCAAAAAGGGCGAAAACACAAAAATCACTGATAAAAGCAACCAATACTACAGTTCTGTCAAGTAGAGAACTATTAAAAGCAGCTTGCTGTAACTTAGCCGAAAGTTTCGAAACCAATCCGTCTATCGATGTGAATTTCTCCGATGCTCTAACGGGAACGAAACAAATTAAAATGCTGGGACTCACCAGTCCGTATTTACTAATAGCCGAAGAGAATATTCCTTCTGTACGTGGTGCTTCCCAAGCATTCGGACTGTCTTTTACTCCGGGTACATGGGTGGAAAGTATCCAAATTACTAAAGGTGCGGGAAGTGTTATTAATGGGTATGAAAGTATTTCGGGACAAATCAATACCGAACTGTTGAAACCGGCTAAAGAAATTCCTTTCTTCCTGAATACCTACGGCTCAACTGATGCGCGTTTCGAATTGAATACACATCTGACTCAAAAGATCGATAGCCTGTGGTCAACCAGTTTACTGGTGCACGGCAATATGCGGGTGGCTAAAAATGATATGAATAACGATGGTTTCCTAGATAATCCATTAGGCAATCAAATCAATGTAATGAATCGTTGGCAATACGCAAATCCTGAAAAAGGATGGGTGAGCTTTTTGAATTTCAGATACATGAATGATGAGAAGCAAACGGGACAGATGGACTTTAATCCGAATATCCATAAATTCACGACAACTTACTGGGGTTCTGAAATCAATACAGAACGTTTTGACTTTTCTTCTAAAATAGGCTACGTATGGAAGGATATGCCGTATCAGAGCATTGGATTTCAAAATGCCTATACGTCGCATAACCAACAGTCGTATTTCGGATTGAGAACTTACGATATTAAACAGAAAAGCTGGTATTCCAATTTGATTTTCAACTCGATCATCAGTAATACCATGCATAAATTTGCCGCCGGGTTAAATTTTGCCTTCGATGAATACCAAGAATTCGTGAACACAAATGATGTAAGCCGAAGAGACAATTCTTTAGGAGCATTTTTTGAATATACTTATGATAACGGAGATAAATTTAGTATGATTTTAGGTGGCCGATTGGACTACCACAACAGGTTGGGAGTATTTGCTACGCCAAGGTTGCACGCACGTTACAATCCTTGGGATGGTGCCGTTATCCGTTTTTCTGCAGGAAGAGGAAAGCGCTCAGCTAATATTTTTGCAGAAAACCAACATTTGTTTGGTAGTTCAAGAGCTTTTAATGTATTGGATAGTAGTGGGAAGATTTATGGGCTGGATCCTGAAATTGCATGGAACTATGGCTTTGGTTTCTTGCAAAAATTCGATTTATTCGGAATGAAGTCAGATGCTTCAGTAGATTTTTACCGTACCGATTTTCAAAATCAAGTGGTGGTTGATCTGTTCCAAGGAAGCGGTCAAGTGGATTTCT
Source organism: Flavobacterium sp. (assembly GCA_035281405.1). Taxonomy (GTDB): domain Bacteria; phylum Bacteroidota; class Bacteroidia; order Flavobacteriales; family Flavobacteriaceae; genus Flavobacterium. The sequence continues at coordinate 7,554 of DATEDY010000148.1, read as the reverse complement.
ATAATCTGAAAGGAAACTCTTTCGCAAACAGCTTACAGGTCGAATTCAATACGGAAATCATCAAACACCTGAATTTCCGCTCGGCATACAAATACTACGATATTAAAACCGATTACAATTCGGGTAGTTTCCAACGTCCATTGCAGGCGAAACACCGCTTCTTTACTAATCTGGAGTTTGAAACGCATATCAAAGAGAAAGGACAGCAATGGAAATTTGATTACACCCTAAATTGGCTGGGAAAACAACAATTGCCTAATACAGATGGTCAATTGCCACAAGTTTCTCCTTCCTTTATTGTGATGAATTCACAAATTACTCGTACTTTTTCATCGACTTTTGAAATGTATGTCGGTGTGGAAAACTTAGGTAATTACAAGCAAGATAAAGCTATTGTAGGAGCCGATAATCCTTTTGGAACAAATTTTGATACGTCAGTAATATATGCGCCGGTTTTTGGTCAAATGTTTTATGCCGGACTACGATTTAAAGTGAAATAATAAAAATAATACTTATGAGAAACATAGTTTTAGTTATGATGCTGATGATTGGATTCACAACATTGGCGCAAGAAAAGAAGAATAAAAACGCAAAGCATAACGTTGAGGTTAATGGGAATTGCGAGATGTGTAAAAAACGTATTGAAAAGGCTGCGTTCACTGTGAGTGGAGTGAAAAGTGCTGTTTGGCATGCCGATGATACTACTTTGCATTTGATCCTGAATGAAGAAAAATGCAATGTCAAAGATGTTGAAAAGGCTATCGCAAAAGTAGGACACGACACTAAAAATGTAAAAGCATCTGATGCAGATTATGAAAAACTGCATTCGTGTTGCAAATATGAAAGAATTAATTAATGATGAGCCTTGATTGAAAAATCAAGGCTTTTTTCTTGATAAGAAAATGTTAAGTCTTTTGATAATTGGTTTTAAAGTAATATTTTCGCCTCATGAAATTCTTTACCAAAATAGTGTTGGGTATATTTTTACTGTTTCAATTTTCCACGATTATCGTTTGTATAATCAATGAGAGAAATGATTCAGGATTTACTTATAATATTACGGAAGAAGAAGAACATCAAAAAAACACAAAAGAAGTCAAAGCAGAAATTGTGATTGGAAAGAACGTTTTTCACGATTTCATGGTTAAAGAAACTACACAAGATAATTTTGAAGTATATCTTTTGAAAGATTATTCTTCAGATCCTTTATTATTCTTCCCTCCACCCGAACAAGTTTAAAATACTAAAACCTTCAGAAAAGTTCTGAAGTGACATGTTGTTTTAAAATTGTACAGGTTTATGACAAAAAAAGTAAATATTTTTGGAAGCCTTAGTTCAGACATTCCTGCTGGATTAGTGGTCTTTTTAGTAGCGTTACCTTTGTGTTTAGGTATTGCTTTAGCATCGGGTGCTCCGTTGTTTGCAGGGATTATTTCTGGAGTAGTAGGGGGAATCGTAGTTGGTTTTTTTAGTAAATCACATCTTTCGGTTTCTGGTCCTGCAGCTGGATTAACAGCAATCGTTTTGACGGCGATTACTTCTTTAGGAAGTTTCGAAACTTTCTTGTTAGCTGTTTTTATTGCCGGTATTGTCCAGATTATTTTAGGTTTCATCAAAGCAGGAACCATCTCTAATTATTTTCCTAATAATGTAATTGAAGGAATGTTAGCAGGTATTGGTGTTATTATTTTCCTGAAACAAATACCCCACGCGGTTGGTTACGATAAAGATTATGAAGGTGATTTCGCCTTTTTACAGCCGGACGGAGAGAATACCTTTTCGGAGATTTTTTCTGTAATAGGTAATATTCACGCAGGTGCAGTAATTGTTGCTTTGGTATCATTAGCTATTCTGATTGGATGGACTAAAGTTCCCTTCCTTCGTAACTTAAAATTGGTTCCGGCAGCTTTAGTGGCTGTTGTGGCAGGTATCGCCATCAATCAGTTTTTTATTGCTTCAGGTAGCTCATTGAGTATTTCAGGAGATCATTTGGTGAAATTGCCTGTTCCACAATCTTTTGACGAATTCAAGCAAAGTTTCTTGTTTCCGGATTTTTCACAAATTGGAAATAAAGAAGTATGGATCGTAGCAATTACCATTGCTGTGGTTGCTTCCATCGAGACATTATTGTGTATTGAAGCAGCCGATCGTATGGATGTACATAAGCGATACACAGATACCAATGTGGAGCTAAAGGCACAAGGTATAGGTAACATTGTTAGCTCACTTTTGGGTGGTTTGCCAATGACTTCAGTTGTGGTAAGAACTTCAGCAAATGCTAATGCAGGCGCGCAAACTAAATTGGCAGCTATTACTCATGGTGTTTTGCTTTTGGTTAGTGTTGTTTCTATCCCGTTTTTACTAAATAGGATTCCGTTGGCAACATTAGCTGCTGTCTTATTATTGGTAGGATATAAGTTAGCTAGTCCAAAAACAATTAAGCATTTTTTTGAAAGAGGAAAATATCAGTTTGTTCCTTTTATTGCGACTATGTTAGCAGTAGTGTTTACTGATTTGCTGAAAGGGGTTGCACTAGGCTTGATCATTAGTGTAGTTTTTATTTTGAAAGGAAATATGCAACGTGCTTATAATTTTAGAAAGCAGGAATACCAAGATGGAGATGTAATCCATATTGATTTAGCACAAGAAGTTTCGTTTTTGAATAAGGCTGCAATCAAAGCAACATTGTCTTCAATACCTGAGAATTCAAAAGTGGTCATCAATGCATCGGATACAGTATATATAGCTCATGATGTCTTAGATTTGATTAAAGAATTCAAGAAAATTAGATCCAAAGAAGAAAACATCAAGGTGAAGCTTGTAGGGTTTAAAAAAGCTTATGAGTTGGAGAACACTGGTGAAGAGGGTAAGCATATTTATGTAGAACACACAACGAATTAAAAAGAAAATTATGAGAACGTTAAATAAAGAATCACAAGCACAAATAACACCAAGAAAAGCATTAGAGCTTTTGAAAGAAGGAAATGGCAGATTTGTAAATAATCTGAAACTACACAGAGATTTATTAGAACAGGTTAATGAGACCAGTGACGGCCAATGGCCATTTGCTACAATTTTAAGTTGTATTGATAGCCGTACTTCATCTGAATTGATTTTCGATCAGGGATTGGGAGATATTTTTTCTATCCGTATTGCCGGAAATGTGGTAAATACAGATATTTTGGGAAGTATGGAGTTTGCTTGTAAGGTAGCAGGTTCAAAATTAATTGTAGTATTGGGACATACCAAATGTGGAGCAGTAAAAGGTGCTTGTGACCATGTGGAAATGGGTAATTTAACTGAGCTTTTGTCTAAATTACAACCTGCAGTGTATCAAGAACAGGCAACAAAAGGCGACAGAAGTTCTAAAAATTCAGAATTTGTTGAAAATGTAGCTGAAATTAATGTAAAAAGAGCTGTAAAGTCTATCTTGCAACGCAGTTATATTTTAGAACAAATGGTCGAAAAAGGAGAAATTGGGATTATTGGTGCGATGTACAACATCGAAACCGGTGTTGTTGAATTTTATGTTGACAGCGAGTTTATTAAAGATGAACTGACCTCTGATTTAGCTTTGTCTGAATTAACTAAATAATGCTTAAATTTAACCGGTTAAACAATCACCATGAGCGAGTTTTATAAGAGAATATTAGATAATAATAAAAAATGGGTGGAGGAGAAGTTGGCACAGGATCCTCAATTTTTTGAAGATTTGTCCAAAGGTCAAAATCCGCCATTATTATGGATTGGATGTTCTGATAGTCGCGTGCCAGCAAATGAAATCACCGGGACCAAAGCAGGTGAGGTGTTTGTACATCGCAATATTGCTAATATGGTCGTTCATAGCGACATGAATATGTTGAGTGTTTTGGATTATGCGGTTAATGTGTTGAAAGTAAAGCACGTAATTGTTTGTGGGCACTATGGCTGTGGAGGTGTTAAAGCTGCCATGGGAAATAGTTCTTTCGGAGTAATTGACAATTGGATCAGACATATCAAAGACATTTACAGGCTGAACAAAGAAAAGTTAGTCTGTATAGAAGATGAAGAAGAACGATTCAATAAATTTGTCGAATTGAATGTGAAAGAACAGGTGTTGAATTTAGCCAAAACCTCTATCGTGCAAGGAGCATGGAAGGATGGTCAAGAATTAATGTTGCATGGTTGGGTTTATGGATTAAACTCGGGTTATGTAACAGATCTTGATGTGAACTTCTCAAGCAATGACGATTTGCACGAATTATATCAGTTAGACATTTAAGATTAATTTAATAATTAAAAATTTAGGCGATTGTGCTATTTGTAGTACCTTCGCCTTTTTTATAAAACACTTATATTTACCGAATGGAAGACTTCAATTGGTTGCAATTACTGAATCCTGAATTTTATATATTACTTGAATTCGGAGGAATAAAAATAGGTTTACTTGTTGTTTTGTTTATTGTTTTTGCCGAAACAGGATTATTAGCTGGTTTTTTTCTGCCTGGTGATAGTTTGTTGTTTCTTGCCGGGATTTACAGCGAAACATTAATGCAGCAAATTTCTTTAGGGAATGATTTTCTGAATGTTACCTTGTTTGCTTTGTTGGTTTCATTAATGGGGATTTTAGGAAATATGACCGGTTATTGGTTTGGAGCCAAAAGTGGAAGTTATCTCTATAATCAAAAAGATACTTTTTTCTTCAAAAAGAAATATTTATATCAAGCCAAAGACTTTTTCGAAAAATATGGTAACAGAGCTATTGTATTTGCTCGTTTTCTACCCATAGTGAGAACCTTTGCGCCAGTTGTTGCTGGAATTGTTTCTATGGATAAAAAGAAATTCATGTATTACAATATCGTAGGATCTATCTTATGGTCTTTTTCCATGATTTTCGCCGGACATTATCTACATGCTCTTTTTCTTGGTGAATTTGGTATTGATTTAAAGCATTATATTGAGTTTATCGTTATAGGAATAGTTGCTTTTACCACGCTTCCGGTACTTTGGAAGTTATTCAAAAAAAGAGTTCATATCGAATAAAGCGACTTCTTTAGTTTAAAAGCAGGATTAGTTTGTTGTATTGAAGTTTGTTGTCTAATTGGATTGCAAAGGGATTTGGCGAAGTGATTTGAATTTTCTTTAGTTATACTATTTGAGAAATTATTGGCCTTATCTCAAAGTGATTGCTCATCTTTGAACACTTCAATACGGTTATTCGATCCTTTCAAAAATACAAGATTATGTTACAAATTAAGAATATAAAATCGGTGCTCCTAAATGGGTTGCTGATTATGGTATTTGTGCTAAATATCCAAGCACAAACAAAAAACAGTAATAATGATATTTGGTTCCACTACGTTGGAAAAAACATGCTAACCAAGAAATTATCTTTCACTTTTGAAGGCACAATGCGATTTGCTAATGGTTTTAGTGAAAAACAGCAATGGTTTGTTCGTCCTTCTGTCGATTATCAATTTGCTAAATGGTTTACAGGGAGTATTGGTTATAGTTATTATAATACCTACTCATACGGCGATCCTGCAATGAATAAAATCAGTATACCGGAGAATCATGTATGGTTTCAAGGGACTTTTGTGCATAATTCAGGAGATTTCAAGTTCACGCACCGTTTGCGTGATGAGTTGCGTTATGTGGGTGTAGCTGTACAAGACCCTGTGACAGAAGAGTTCAATATTGATCATTATGAATACAGAAACCGTTTGCGGTACATGTTTTTATTAAATTATCCGATTTCGAAAATTGACGGAAACACCAAATTGTTTGCTATTCTGGGAGATGAAGTATTTGTAAATCTTGGATCAAATGCAGGAAAAACATTCTTGAATCAGAATAGAATAATTGGAGGTGTTGGTTATAACATCAATAAGCAAAATCAGCTACAGTTGTCTTACATTCATCAGAATATATGGAATTTTCCGAATACATTCCAAGAAAGTAATCCAACAGTGAGATTGTCTTACATTACTAATTTTGATTGGTATAAAAAACAAGAGTAAAAGAAAACCCCGAATGAAGTATTCGGGGTTTTCTTTTGTTTATAAGGAAGGTTATTACATCATTCCCGGCATTCCGCCACCCATTGGCATTCCGCCTCCGGCATTTTCTTCTTTGATGTCGATTAAAGCACACTCTGTGGTTAAAATCATCCCAGAAACAGATGCTGCATTTTCTAACGCCACACGGGTTACTTTTTTAGGATCGATAATACCTGCTGCTAACATATCAACATATTCGTCAGTTTTAGCATTATAACCGAAGTTGTCTTTACCTTCAGCAACTTTAGCTACCACAACCGAACCTTCTAAACCAGCATTTTCAACGATAGTTCTTAAAGGTGCTTCGATAGCACGGGCAACAATTTGAATTCCTGTTGCTTCGTCTGCATTGTCTGCTTTGATATCAGCTAAAACAGCTTTTGCTCTTAATAAAGCAACTCCACCACCAGCAACAATTCCTTCTTCTACAGCTGCGCGTGTTGCATGTAAAGCATCATCCACACGGTCTTTTTTCTCTTTCATTTCCACTTCTGAAGCAGCACCAACATAAAGAACAGCTACACCTCCGGCTAATTTAGCCAAACGCTCCTGTAATTTCTCTCTGTCGTATTCAGAAGTTGTTGATTCCATTTGTGCTTTGATTTGGTTTACACGGTTTTTGATTAATTCCGCTTCACCAGCACCATTTACAATTGTAGTATTGTCTTTGTCGATAGTGATTTTTTCAGAAGTACCTAACATTTCCAAAGTGGCGTTTTCTAAGTTGTATCCGCTTTCTTCAGAGATTACAGTTCCGCCAGTTAAGATAGCGATGTCTTCTAACATGGCTTTTCTTCTGTCTCCAAAACCAGGCGCTTTTACAGCAGCAATTTTCAACGCACCACGTAATTTGTTTACTACCAAAGTAGACAATGCTTCGCCATCCACATCTTCTGCAATAATCAATAATGGTTTAGTAGATTGTGCAACAGGTTCAAGGATTGGTAACAATTCTTTTAATGAAGATACTTTTTTGTCGTATAATAAAATGTAAGGTCTTTCTAATTCCACTTCCATTTTTTCAGTATTAGTTACAAAATACGGAGATAAATAACCTCTGTCAAATTGCATTCCTTCTACTACGTCAACGTAAGTGTCAGTTCCTTTTGCTTCTTCTACAGTAATTACACCTTCTTTTCCTACTTTTCCAAAAGCAGTGGCGATCAAATCACCAATTACTTCGTCATTATTTGCCGAAATAGAGGCTACCTGTTTGATTTTATCTGTAGATGAACCTACTTCTTTTGCTTGTTTTCCTAAGTCGGTTACAATGGCTTCTACCGCTTTGTCTATGCCTCTTTTCAAATCCATTGGATTCGCACCTGCCGCAACGTTTTTCAAGCCTTCCTTTACAATTGCTTGTGCCAAAACAGTCGCAGTAGTAGTTCCGTCACCAGCTAAATCGTTAGTTTTTGAAGCAACTTCTTTTACCATTTGTGCTCCCATGTTTTCAAGAGCATCTTTCAATTCCACTTCTTTTGCTACAGAAACACCGTCTTTGGTTACTGTTGGTGCT
>DATEDY010000147.1:0-3386 GCA_035281405.1 Flavobacterium sp. | reverse complement strand
CAAAATGTTCTCTTAATTTTTGCCAAGCTAAAGTTTCGGTAGGATTAATTGATGGTAACGGCATGATTTTTCTGTTTTTTCAAACTATTGAATAGCGAATTTACAATATTGATTTTGATAAATTGTCAATAAAATCAACTTCTGCCGAAGTTTTTTAAACGAAAACGTTATAGTAATAGAAACTTTTATAATTTTAAGCTTCTACAGATAAACTATAACTTATTTCAGACCAGCGACACTGTCCAATTCCTTTTTCAAAGGCGCGATAAAAGTCAAATAGCGTGGTTTATTATCCGAGTTCATCGGAGTGGAATTGGGCAATTTTAATTTTAAGGCATCCACTTGCTTACCATTTTTCCAAAAACGATAACACACGTGTGGTCCCGAAGCCAAACCAGTACTACCTACTCTACCGATAATCTGACCTTGTCGTACTTTTTGTCCGCGACGAACCAAAATTCGTGACATATGTAGGTATTGGGTAGAATATGTTCTGTCGTGTTTAATTTTTACGTGATTTCCGTTTCCTGCCGTATAACCTGCCAGTTCAACGACTCCGTTTGCGGTTGACATGATTGGTGTTCCGTGAGGTGCAGCATAATCAGTACCATTGTGCGGTTTAAAGAATTTTTGAACCGGATGAAATCGTCTTTTCGAAAAACGGGAAGTAATATTAATCGATTTAAGTGGCGCTTTCAAGAAGAAATTTTTCAATGCTTTTCCTTCTTCGTCATAATATTCAATTCTGTCTTTTGGCGATTGTTTAAACGGAAAAGCATAGACTCTTTTTCCTTTATATTCAAAAAAAGCACATTCTAGAGAATCGACACCGTCATAAATGGAATCGTTGATATATCGCTCCGTAAATGTAACGGCAAATTTATCTCCCTTTTTGGATTTGAAAAAGTCGATTGACCATTTGTAGACGTTGGTCAACTTGGACGATAATGAAGCTGCTACTCCTTCGTTTTTGAGCGTTTCAGAAAGTGAGCCATTCAACTCACCCGCTATCGTTCTTCTTTTAAAAGTAACGGGTTTTGTCTTTTTAGTGGCTTTTGCAACGGAATCTGTTAAATCAACAATGTAGTAACTAAGTTGATCTGGTTGATAAATGAAATATTGTAATTTTTTTGATTTATCCTTGGTTCGCAACATAGTATACGGCTTACCCAATCGCATGATACGAACGTTGAACGTATCTTTTACTTTACTGATAACTTCATGAACCTCTTTTCCGTTCAAATTTTGTTTTTCAAGAATACTACCGAAAGTATCCTCTTTTCTTATGGTGTCACGAACCACTGAATAATCATTCAGCTTGAAGCCAAAATCATAAATGATGGGTTCAGGCTTTTTTACAGGCTGAACCACATCATTTTTTTTATCATTTTTACAAGAAATCGTTAAAAATATAACGATCAAAAAAGTAATGTATTTCTTCAAATGGAGCTTTTTTAAGTACTATCCTGGCAAAAAAGCCAGATAAAACATATATAAAAGCTAATATAGGAATTTTTTAAACATTCTCACCCCACGAAGCTAATTCTTGCTCAGTCCAAAGTTCTGGAAAGAAAATACGGCGTTGGTATCTTGGATGCATGTATTTTTTCCAATCACTTCCACCAGTTGCTTCTCCGTCACCTTTACCGTTATCAATGTACTTCTTTGCAGCATTGTAATGTCCCATTACCCAAGTAATGTTCACAGTATAATCGTAATGACGCATTGCTTTTACCAATTCCGGATTTTGCTGATCTGTATCAGGAAGCTCTTTAAATTTACGCCAAAGATTAATGGTATTATATTCTTCCATGATACGCAAGAATTCTACTTTATATTTTTCTTCAAACTGCTGTAGGAAATAGGATTTTTGTCCTGTTTGGTAATCTTTCCCGGCTGCTTGCCAGTATAAGTGCTCGAAAGCATGTATGTAAGGCGTATTTCTATCGATAGTTGCTCTAAAACGATAATCAATCAAATTGATCAAATCGGTTGAACAAAATTCAATCATTCGATACTGAGCACTTTGGAACCCACTTGCAGGCGTCAATGTGTGTCGGAATTTCATGTATTGTTCCACTTCCATTCCATCTCCCATGATAGTGAACGAAGTCGTTAACATATCAAAATAACGACTGATACGCATTAATCTTTCAGTAAAAAAACCCGTAGTTAATTTTTCAGAATGTGCAACCTGTTTGATTTCCCAAAGAATCATTTTAAACAACAACTCATTTACCTGATGGTACATGATGAATATATTTTCATCTGGCAATGTTGTTCTTTGCACTTGGAGATTCAATAAGGCATCCGTTTGAATATAATCCCAGTAGGTGATTGGTTTAGACCACAACAACCCTTCAAGATATGCCTCTGTTTTTTGGTTTAATCCTTTGTACTTTTTATCAATTTCGTTTACTAATTCTGAATAATCACTCATTATTTTATTCTTTAATTATCATGAACGGATTTTTCAATCCTTTGAAAGCTTCCAAATCGGCTTTAAGTGAGCCAACAGCCAAATTGGCTTTGATACGCAAAGGTATTTTATTTTCGTCATCTGAAATCCAAACATTCAGACTTTCTTCTTCTTTAAAAACTCTTCCCGATTGTACAAGCGGTCTAAACACCATGGTTTTGGCTTTACCGAATTTTGTTCTGATGGTTTCCCGACCGACGAATTTCAATTTGAACTTATAAATCTCATTGTCAAAAAACATGTCAATCATAATGGATTCGCCCACTTGCAGTTTATCAATTTTAGGGTGATTTCTAAGGTAATAGAATGAAGAAACGATATCTTGGACATTTTCAGTTACATTGAAAGTTTTTTCTGTGTTATGCTTATAATCTTTTACTATAACCGTATTTCTATCCTGATTGAAGAAACCTTCTTGGTTTTTAGTATAGCCACCTTCATCAATCTTTCGAAGGTATTGGTAAGGTTTAGTAGTTTCCTTATCGAATTGGCTTTGGTAATGATCATCCACTTTGAAGAAAAAACGTGACATTCCTGAAGTATACCCATGCCCAACGGCATAAAAAACTTTTTTATTATTGCGCGTGGCTTCTTTAACTTCGAGCGTTGCGTAGCCGGCATTTACCATACCATAATGAATTCGGAATTTAAACCATTCACCTACATCAAAAGCGCTGTTTTTCTGAGCAACTGTAGTTAGCGTGAAGAATAACGAGAAGAATAATAGTCTTACTTTCATTTCTTGGGGATTTATATTTTCAAGAATGAATACAATTTCCATTCCAAAAGTAATAAAAAACAAAAAAACCCAGTCATTGCTAACTGAGTTTTTATGCTATTAACCAACCAAAAAACTATAAATTATGAAAATTTATCAAAATTCAAAGGGAACCACCCCTTAGAATTC
>DATEDY010000146.1:0-10357 GCA_035281405.1 Flavobacterium sp. | reverse complement strand
AAATTCAGAAACCGTAGCACGAAGTTTGACACCTTCTTGTTCGGAGAGTGTTAAGAGTTCAACCGGGAATGATTTTGGTGAAAAAGGTATATTGATTTTGGTGTGTCTTTCGGTGATGAAGTCTTTTACTTCTCCTTCTTTGGCAATCCCTGAAAAATCGCCTTTAATATCCATCATTAAAACCGGAATTCCATTTTGGGATAATTGCTCTGAAAGGACTTGGATGGTTTTGGTTTTTCCTGTTCCTGTTGCACCTGCAATCAAACCGTGTCTGTTCATTGTTTTTAAAGGTATAGCAACGGGTATTGCATGGGCTTGCCCGTCAAGTATTGCTCCTCCTAAATGTATTGATGTTCCTTTACTGGTGTATCCTTGAGTTATTTCGTTTTTAAATTGATCGATCCGTTCCATAAATAATGTATAATAGTAGTTGCAATATAGTGTTTTTCTTGTATTTTAAGCGCGTAATGGCTTGATTATTGTGGTGTTTTAGAAATAAAACAAATTTTATTTGTATTGTTTTTAAATAGGCCTTTCTTGAAAAATTTTCAGTGATAGAGTTTTTGAACAATAAAAAAATCTATTTTTTTCTGCATTTAAGACTTAAAATTTAATTATTCTCAATAAAGCAGTGTATTTTATTTGATAAATGATAATTTCAAGTGTTATAAAAGTTTAAAAAAGATTTTTTTATTACAAGTATTAGGTTAAATTTGCTCCCATTATACTATTTAAAGCAATAGAATTAATCAATTAAAAAAAATTTAAATTTTATTAAAAATGGCAAACAACGTTAAAGTTCAAAAGAAAAAAGAACAAGGTTCAAATGGAGGAGATATTTTCTCTGGTCTTGTAATTGTAGCATGTATCATTGTTGGGTATCTTGTGTGGAAATTCATTATGGGTGCTTCGTCAAACTTTGAAGGAGGTAATCCAGAAGGACATCCACTACCAGGAAACTATTTAGGGATGGTTTATAAAGGAGGAATCATCGTACCTGTGTTAATGGGATTATTATTAATGGTAGTAGTTTTCTCTTTTGAGCGTTTCTTTGTTATCAATAAAGCAGCTGGTAAAGGTAACTTAGATAGTTTTATGAAGAAAGTACAAGCTAGTGTAAATGGTGGTGATATCGATGCAGCTATCGAGGCTTGTGACAAACAACAAGGTTCTGTAGCTAATGCTATTAAAGCTGGTTTAGTAAAATACAACCAAGTAAAAGCAGAAGGTTTCTCTTCAGAAGAAGCTACTGAAACTATCCACAAAGAAATCGAAGAGGCTACTTCATTAGAAATGCCAATGTTAGAGAAGAACTTAACTATCATCTCTACAATGGTATCTTTAGGTACATTAGCGGGATTATTAGGTACAGTAACTGGTATGATCAAGGCATTCGGTGCATTAGCAACTTCAGGTACTCCTGACCAAGCAGCATTGGCAAACGGTATCTCTGAAGCACTTATCAATACTGCAACAGGTATCTCGACTTCAGCTTTAGCGATTGTTGTTTATAACTTCTTTACTTCTAAAATTGATACATTAACTTATTCAATTGATGAAGCAGCTAACACGATTGTAAACACTTACAGACGTTTCAAAGGAAGCTTAAAATAATAACTAACAAGTTTTTGCCGTTATCTATTTAACGGCATTATAAAAAAAATAATATGGCAGTAAAAACGCAAAAAAAAGCAGGAGCAATCGACATGACTGCTATGTGTGACGTAGCATTCCTTTTGTTGACGTTCTTTATCTTGACTGCTACTGCAAAACAACCTGAACCATTGGCTGTAGATACGCCAAACTCAACTGTACAGACTAAATTGCCTGAAACAGGTTTAGCAACACTGACAGTAGGTAAAGGAAAAGTATTTTTTGGATTAGTTGATAGAGATATCAGAATAAGAACTCTTGAGCTTATGGCACAAGAGTACAATTTAAACTTTACAGATGAAGAGAAAGCACGTTTTTCTTTAATCGATGGTTTCGGTGTTCCGGTTGGTAATTTGAAACAAATTATCAAAATGACCAGTTCAGAAAGAAACACAGAAGGTTTACAACCTGGTATTCCAATGGACTCTATTGACAAGAAAAAAGATGAGTTGTCAAGATGGATTTTCAACGCCCGTTCGGCAAGTGCTGAGTTAAAAGACAAAGACTTGAAATTTGCAATAAAGGGTGATGCTAAATTAGAATATCCTCAAATCAAAAGAGTGATGGATGTTTTACAAGACCAAGACGTAAACAGTTTCAACTTGGTAACTGGATTACGCGGGAAAGATTTCTAACAGTATAAAAATTAAGAAATGGCAGAATTAAATACCGACGCCGGTGGTGGCAAAAAAGGCGAAAAAAAGGTAAGAAGTAAAAAGTCGAATGCCAAGGTGGACTTGACAGCGATGGTAGACTTAGCTTTCCTTTTGATTACGTTCTTTATGTTAACCACCTCGTTATCAAAGCCACAATCTATGGACTTAGGTTTGCCGGATAAGCAAAAAGAAGATGAGCCTAAGGACGATATCGAAGTTGCAGATGATAGAACCATGACTATTTTATTGGGAGAAAACAATAAAGTGAAATGGTACTATGGAAAAATGGATGCTCCTATTGAAGGTCCAAGTGATTCTTCTTATGGTAAATCTGGAATTCGTCAGGAAATTTTGAAAAAAGTACAGTCTGTTCCTGCAAGATATAATAATGATCCTAAGAAAGGTTTAATTGTAATCATTAAAATGGATAAAAAAACCAATTACAAAAATATGGTTGATATCTTGGATGAAATGGCTATTACAAAAGTACCTACTTATGCATTAGTAGATATAACACCAGATGAGAAAGCATTGCTTTCTAAATAATAATAATCCTAACACTATTTAAAATGAAATTAGATTTGTTTACATCACAGTGGTTGGATTTAGTATTTGAAGGACGTAATAAAAAGTATGGAGCATACCAATTACGTAAAGATAATCCTAAAACGGCATTGCGTTCATTATTGTTAGGTGGATTTGTGTTTGCATTAGCTGTGAGCGCACCCAAATTAGTAGATTTAATACCTAGCGGTGACTCTGCTGATAACACATTAGATGAAAAAGTGGTGTTAATTGACTTGAATAAGCCAAAAGAAAACCTTCCACCACCGCCACCACCTAAAAAAGTGGAGCCACCTAAACCAAAAATTGATGAGGTTAAATTCGTGAAACCTAAAGTAGTTGAAGCTGCTAAGGTTACAGAAGAGATCAAAACGATGGATGAGTTGAAAGATAAAAACATTGCTGAAAAAGACCAAAAAGGGGATAAAGATGCAAAAGTTACTATCGATCAACCAACAGGAGATTCTGATAAACCAGCTGAAGTTGTGGATAACAACGTTTATAGCTCTGCAGGTTTGGAAGTACAACCTGAATATCCAGGAGGTTGGGGTAAATTTGGACAATATGTTGCCTCTAAATATAGAACTGACGAAATCGCTGAAAAAGCTGGTCAGGACTTAAAAGGTAGAGTTATTGTTGAATTTGTTGTTGAGAAAGATGGTAGTTTAACTGATATCAAAGTTATCCGTGATTTAGGTTATGGGACTGGAGATGAAGCTATCAGAGTTTTAAAAACAATGCCTAAACTAAAACCGGGGGAACAAAATGGAAAAAAAGTTCGTGCTAGATTTAGTTTACCAATCTCAGTTACTATTACTGCTGAATAGATGAATAATTATTCAAATAATTTAGAGAAGAAATCGCTTAAAGAGCGATTTCTTCTCGTTATAGGTATATTGTTTTTCTTGATTTACCTAGCCATGGGTTTGGCTGTCTTATTTTGGGATAAACTTCCTTTAAGAATGCCTCAAAACTACCGCACTATCTTAGGTGTGGCTATTATAGGTTACGCTTTTTTGCGTTTCATTCGCTTTTTTCAAAAATCATAATATGAAAAGAATATATGTGCTGGCTGTTGTAGCTGCTTTATTCATTGTAGCTTTCAGCTGTAATAGAAAAGAAAGTGCTAATAACACCAATGATACCATTTTAACCGGGAAAGTTTCCATACTTGTAGATGAAACAATCCTTCCGGTTATCGAAGAGCAAGTAATGGTCTTTGAAAGCCAATACAATGCTAAAGTCACTTTGGTTGGTAAGTCTGAAACGGAGATAGTAAAACTATTGTCGGAAGGTAAAAATGATTTGGCAATTTTGACTAGAGAACTTACGCAAGGTGAAGGTAATTATTTTAAACAAAAGAAAATAAATCCAAAGGTTACAACGTTTGCAACTGATGGAATTGCATTTATATCGGATAAATCAAATTCAAATAAAAAAATTGATTTGAACGAGGTTGTTGCCTTTATGAAAGGTGACAATCAAAAGCTGTCAGGATTGGTTTTTGATAATGCAAATTCAAGTACAGTGAAGTATTTTATGGATATGGCTAAAGTATCCACTTTGCCCACTAAGAATATTTATTCGTTCAATACCAATAATGAAGTAATCAAATTTGTATCTGAAAATCCAGGTACGGTTGGAATTGTAGGAGTAAATTGGTTAATGCAACCAATGCCTGATTTTCAAAGTACTGTTGATAAAGTCAGTGTTTTGGAAGTAAAAGCAAATAATGGTACATTTGCTTTGCCAACGCAAGATCACATGGCTTCAGGTATTTATCCAGTAACAAGACAAATTAAAATGTTAAATTATCAGGGATATTCTGGTTTAGGCATGGGATTTGCTTCGTTTGTTGCTGGGGAGATTGGACAACGTATTATTCTTAAGTCGGGATTAGTTCCGGTAAGAATGCCAGGCAGAAATCTGATCATCCGAAAAGAAATTGAAAAAGAAAACAAATAAAAAAAGTTATAAAATGAATAAATCTAAATTTTTCAGCGTTGCTTTTTTAGCGTTAGGATATGCTGCTTTTGCTCAAGATGTAGAGACGGCAAAAAAAGCTATCGATGCTGAACAATATGAAAAAGCAAAGTCAATATTGAAAAAAATCGTTAGTACGACACCAGATAATGGTCGTGCAGCTTTCTTCTTAGGTAATATTTATCTTAAGCAAAGTGTGCAGGATTCTGCAAAAATGGTTTTCCAAAAAGGAATAACTGCTAAAGAAGGAGGAGTGTTCAACTATATTGGTTTAGGTCAAATTGATTTGGACAATGGAAATACTCAGGCAGCACAATTCAATTTTGATCAGGCAACGGCCGGAATGAAAAAGAAAGACATAGAACAATTGGTTTACATCGGTCAGGCTTACACAAACTCTGTGAATCCTAACTATAAAAAAGCAATTGAAGTTTTAAATAAAGCGAAAGCGGTTAATTTAAATGACGCTGCGACATTGTTAGCTTTGGGAGATGCCTATGCTGGTGACAAAAATCAAAATGATGCCTATTCAAACTATCGTAACGCTTTCGATGCTAACAACAGTTTTCTTAGAGCAAAAATGCAACAAGGAGTTTTGTTGAAAAATTCAAAAGCATTCAGTGGAGCAGTTGAAGCTTTTCAAGAAGTTGTTAAATTGAATCCTTCTTATGGGCCAATTTACAGAGAATTAGCTGAAACATATTTCGGATGGTCTACTTTTGACAGAGCAAATAGTGCTGATTTCAAGAAAAAAGCATTGGAAAATTATGAAAAATACATGAGTCTTACAGATTACTCATTGTCTTCAAAATTGCGTCAAATGGATTTCTTGTATGTAACTAAAGAATTCGATGCTTTGGAAAAGGCTACAGCTGAATTGAAAAGTAATGGTGTAAATGATCCGAAAGTATTGTTGTTCTCTGGTTATACAGCTTATGAAAAAGGAAAATACCAAGAAGCTGTCGCTGATTTGGAAAAATATGTAAATAATCCAATAGCAAAACAATTCGCACGACCTTATATGTATTTAGGTTTTGCGCAACAAAAATTAGCAATCAAAGATGGTGCAACACCAGATGATAAGCCGGTTGTTGATCAAGCTCTTTTTGCATCGAGTGTTGAAAATTTCAAAAAAGCAGCTGCTATAGATAAACTTCAAATTGGTGAGTTAAGCGATAATGGTAAGGCTTTATTTGAGAAAAAATTATATGCAGAAGCTGCAGCAGTTTGCGAAGTTGCATTGTTAAACCCGGAATCTAAAAATAAATTATACGATAATTTCTTCTTAGGGTATTCATTGTACTTCAACAATGTTGAGAAAAATGCAAAAGATATGAATGTTGTGGAATTGCAAAAAGCTGATGTTGCTTTTAGTAATGTAATTGCTGCTTCTCCAACTACTCAAGACGCTCATTTATACAGAGCAAGAGTAAATGGATTATTGACAGAAGCTACGGCAAAAACACAAATGGCTGCAAGTTATGAAGAATATACTAAAGTAGTTATCACTAAAGGACCTGAAACTGTTGAGAAAAACAAAGCTAAAATGGTAGAGTCTTACAATGAATTAGCTAGATTCTTTGGTAAAACTGATAAAGTAAAAGCTGTTGATTTTGTGAATAAGGCATTAGCACTTGATCCTGCAGATTCTGATGCTTTAACACTTCAAAAAGCATTGAAATAATATTGAATTATAATGCAAATTGAACCGCTCCATTATGGAGCGGTTTTTTTATATGCTATAACTATCAATTTATGAGATGCTTTGTGATCAAAAAACTAAAATCAATTGATTATCTTTGCAAACTATTTTAATATTATGCTTACAAAAGAAACACAAATTGCAGTAGAGAAAGGTGAGATGCTTCCGCTTATGGAAGAATTCTATACCATTCAGGGAGAAGGATATCATACAGGTACAGCCGCTTATTTCATTCGTATCGGTGGCTGTGATGTGGGTTGCCATTGGTGTGATGTTAAAGAAAGCTGGAATGCAGAATTACATCCGCCAACAAGCATTGATAAAATAGTGGATAACGCTAAAAAATATGCAGAAACGGTTGTAGTTACAGGTGGTGAACCATTGACTTGGGATATGACACAATTAACAACCCGATTAAAAGATCAAAAATTACGTGTTCATATTGAAACTTCGGGAGCGTATCCTGTATCTGGTTCATGGGATTGGTTTTGTTTATCACCCAAGAAAAACAAATTGCCGGTTCAAGCGGCTTATGACATAGCCAATGAACTGAAAGTAATTGTCTACAATAAGCACGATTTTATTTTTGCTGAAGAACAAGCGGCAAAAGTGAATCCGAATGCTATTTTATTCCTGCAGCCTGAATGGAGTAAAAAAGAAGAAATCACACCTCTGATTGTGGATTATGTAATGAATAATCCTAAATGGAGAGTGTCACTTCAAACGCATAAATACTTAAATATACCTTAATGAAAAAGTTTCTCTTTTTAATTTTATGCCTTTTTCTTTCAAATGAATTTTCAGCTCAGGAAAGCAGTCAGGCAGAAGATAATAATGTTTATAGTTCTGCTGGAATTGATGTGATGCCTGAATATCCAGGGGGGATTCCAGAATTCGGAAAGTATATTAGTGCTAATTTCGTATATCCAAATGTAAAAGGTCTGAATGGCAAGGTTTTGGTCGAGTTTGTAGTTGAAAAAGACGGAAGTCTTGTCGATATTAAAGTACTCAGAGATGTTGGATATGGTACAGGAGTTGAGGCGATTAGGCTTTTAAAAGCTTCTCCTCTTTGGAAGCCAGGTATGCAGAATGGCAGAATCGTTAGAGTTAGATTTTTATTACCTATTAATATCTCTGTAAAATAAATGAAAAAAATACTACTGTTTTTATTCATAATAATTTCACCTGTCATGAATTCTCAAATCATGGGTGAAGATGAAGTCTATCTGAATAGTGACTTAACCCAGCCAAAATTTAATGGTGGCGGAATTGAGAAATTTACTGACTTTTTACATGCTAATATTGATAAAACAAAAATAAAAAAATCCGGAAATTTGGTTTTCTCTTTTGTGGTTACAACCACAGGCGAAATAGAAGGAATCAAGATTATCGAATATAACGACGCAACTATCGCGACCGAAATTATCCGAGTAGTACGATTGGCTCCTAAATGGCAGCCAGGCTTTAGAAACGGGAAGCCTGTGGCTTTGCAGGTAAAAATTCCACTGCGATTTAAATAACTATTTTATAATCATTTGTTTGAAATGTAACGGGGTCTAAATTATAAATGTTAATATTTTGCTAATAAAAAATTAATTATATACTTTTACCCGAAGTTTTCAAAAGCTATTTGTCCCAAAACAAAAAACTTAGATACTGTATTGGTTTGATTTACTAATTAAAAATACCACAGTAAATATGAAAAAACTACTTCTAATCGCAGTATTGTTTGTGACTCAATTCGGGTTTTCACAAGCACCCATCAGTGCCATCAGTAAAAATGCACCTATTCCTTACGAGTCAGTAGAAAATAGGCCGATTTACCCAGGAGGTATGAACGAATTCATTAAATTTATCGGTAAAAATTTTAAAGCACCAGAAGTCGAAGGACTTAGCGGAGTTCTTAAAGTTAGTTTTGTTATTGATACTAACGGAGCAGTTACAGATATTAAAGTATTAAACGATCTTGGTAGCGGAACGGGAGATGAAGCTAAAAGAGTTGTAGCCTTGTCTCCAAAATGGACTCCAGGAGATCAAGATGGTAAACCAGTCAGAGTGGTGTATACCTTGCCAATCACATTAAGGAATTAAAAACAGATAAAATACTGACAATCAAACCTTTGCTTTTATTTGCGAAGGTTTTTTTGTGCGTATTATTTTATGTTTTAAGCTTTTTTTAACACTTCATCGATTTTATTATATCCTTTATCGTTGTTTTCGTATTATTGTCTTCTCTATTTGACTAGTCCCCAATTAGTAACACATAAAAAAGATTATTATGAAAAAGATTATTGCAGTACTCTTGAGTATGTTATGTGTTAATTTAAGTTTTTCTAAAGCTCTAATTAACGGTATCGAAGTTCCTGTTCAGTATGAAACAGTGGAAGTGAAGCCTCTATTCCCAGGTGGTATGTCTGAGTTTATGCAATTTGTAATGAAAAATTTTCAGATTCAGGAAGATGAAGAAGGAAATATACCAACAGGAACAGTACACGTTAGTATAATTATTAGCTCCGATGGTACCGTTAGTCAAGTAAACATTCTCCGCGATGTGGGTAACGCAGGTAAAGAAATTAAAAGAATTCTGGCCAAATGCCCTAGATGGACACCTGGTCGAATGAAAGGACAGAATGTTTCAGTAGAATATAACTTTCCAATTACGATAAAATAATTTAAATCCCAACTTCGGTTGGGATTTTCTATTTTTACTGGAAATTCAAAATACAATGAAATCACTTTTCCAGTTAGATAATACCATCACCTTTTTAAACCATGGTTCTTTTGGTTCTTGTCCAAAACCAATTTTTGAAGAATACCAAAGATTACAAGCTGAACTCGAACACGAACCCGTAGAGTTCATTCAAAAAAAACAACCTCAATATTTAAAAACTGCTCGTGAACATTTGGCCAAATTTGTAGCCTGCGATGCTCAGGATTTATATTTCACACCCAATCCAACCTTTGCAGTAAATACAATAATGCGTAGTCTAAACCTGCAACCTGGTGATGAGATTCTGAGTACAAATCACGAGTATGGCGCCATGGATCGTACATGGAATTTCTATTTCAGGAAAACTGGTGTAAAATACATACGTCAAAATATTTCCATGCCAATCGTTTCTAAAGAAGCACTTCTTGAAGAATTCTGGAGTGGCTATACTTCAAAAACTAAAGTTATTTTCTTAAATCATATTTCAAGTGCAACCGCTTTAATCTTTCCTGTAAAAGAAATTTGTGATAAGGCACAAGAGCTAGGGTTGATTACCATCATTGATGGTGCCCATGTTCCGGGACATATTGATTTGAACTTATCAGAACTTAATCCTGATTATTACACAGGAACGTTACACAAATGGATGTTAGCACCCAAAGGAAGTTCTTTTCTGTATGTGAAAAAGGAATTTCAAAACGATTTGGAACCTTTAGTGGTTTCTTGGGGTTACGAAAGTGTGTCTCCCAGTGAAAGTCAATTCTTGGATTATCACGAATATCAAGGTACTAATGAAATTTCGGCGTATTTGTGTACGCCTAAGGTTGTCGATTTCTTAGAATTCAATAATTGGAAACAAATTTCTGCCGATAGCAAACAGATGGTTTTAGATAATTATCAGAAATTTTGCGATTTAGTAGGGACGAATCCAATTTGTCCGGTGACTTCCGAGTTCCTGGGACAAATGGCAAGTATTCCCATCCATACTACAAAACCATTGGAATTAAAAGATATTTTATACACCAAATACAAAATTCAAATCCCTGTGATGCCTTTAAATGATAAAATTTACATCCGTTACTCTATCAA
>DATEDY010000145.1:0-5991 GCA_035281405.1 Flavobacterium sp. | reverse complement strand
CTCATACTTATTGCCATCGTACTCTAATATCGCTGTTTTTGACATAATGTAATTTGGGAATTAATCTAAATTATATATTTTAACAAATTTATGGAAAACTGTGCGAAATAAAAAAGTTTTACTGAAACGTTTTCGTTAAATCTTTGACAAAGAACAAAAGGGAACAGAAAACATCTAAAGGATTTTTTATCACTGGATGGATTCGGCTATATTCTTTCAATCATTTTCTCCAATCAGAACTTAAAAAAACACCCAACAACTTTAGTATCAAAAAAATAATCCGACAATTATAGTAACTTTGTGATACAGCTGTTTATTCGGTACAGATTTACATTACATATTCTATTGAAAAGTAAGCCAAATGAATGTTCTAAAATCCCATCTCGCTTTGTATTTTATTTTTGGAGCTTTGTACTTCCTTTCCACCCTTATGGATTGGACTTATGCATCCTATTTCTCTAAACCTTTATTCATTGGCGCCATTTGTTTTCATTATATAGAAGAAAGTAAAAAGAACATCAATTATTACAACTGTATTATTTTACTTTTCTTTTTTATCTCCGGGATAATAAATTTACTGGATGGTTTTGGTTATTTTATATATGTCTTATTTTTCAACTTTTTAGCTTATTGCATGTTATTATTACAGGTAAGCAAACGATTAAGCCATAAAAAACTACGCAGGATTGAAAAAGAGAATTACACCTCCATTCTATTAACGTTCATTTTTTTAGCCTGTCTGCTATACATATCCATCCTTATCGTTTTTGACAGTTCTTTTGAGTTACACAAAGTGATTGTAGTATATGATTCGGTTTTGATCACTTTTGTTTTCTTCGCTGCCTTTAATTATGTTAACAGGCTTAATCCGAAGAATACTTTCTTAATTCTTTACGCGCTGATTATCGTGATATGTGAGCTTTTTTACGGCATTTACTACTATTATTACAAATTAGCATTTCTTCGCTTTAGCAGTATTTTTTGTTATATCATTTCTTTTTATTTTTTAGTGCACTACTTTTTAAAAAGCGGCAACACTGCTATTGAAGAATAAAGCATGGCACAAAAAAACCCGCTAACTATTGAAGTTAACGGGTATCTTATATTTACTAAAACCTTTTTATTTACATCTCTACAGAGCTTTTATCATCAAAAATTTGCATTTATTCTTTAATCACTTTTTCGATTTTAAGTCCATCCTCTGTAAACACCTTAACAAAATAAAGTCCTGATGGCTTGGTTTGCAGTTCTAAAACATCATTGGTTTGATTCGTGATTTTATTTAACAGCAATCTCCCCTGAGCATCAAACAACTGGATCGATTTAATCATTCGAGCCGATTTAATATCAACTGAATCACGGGCAGGATTAGGGAACACTTTTACCGAATTATCCCAAACTACATCATTGATACCCAATGCCTGAAAAACAGTCGAAGCCACATTTGTAACCACCGGAAAATTATAATCGAAGAATATATCCGCTTTATTTGTTACAACATCTCCACTTGTTAAATTATTTTTTGTTTTAATTTTAAAAACAATATTCCCTTGCGCACTAGCTCCTAGAAGGATATTTTCAAAAATAAATTCGACTTTATTACCTGCAACTTTAGCAATAATCGGATGGGTAGCACTTAAAACCTCCAATGACGCAATATCAAATTTTGAAAGATCAATAACATCTCTCACAACAACATTAGTAGCTGCAGCAGTTCCTGTATTTTCAAAGTGCACAACATAATGAAGATAATCTCCTATTTTAGAAAGCGGAGCAGAATTCCCTTCCAAGCATTGTTTATCATTAGGATCAAACGAGCCTACAACTGTTTGACTATAATTGAATACATTATCGACTGGTGTTTCATCGTTTAGCACCGGATTAGCCGTTACGGAAAAACTTAATTGATTGCCCAAGTTTACCGGAGGCGTATCCATTGGACTATTTACGCGTAACACCACATCAATACTCTTGCTTTCAAAAGGCATCAGCCCACTATAATCCCAAGTAATAGTACCTGTATTCTGAGAACTAGGGCTTATTTGTGCCGAAACATAATCCAGTAAAGCATCATTATAATTAAATGCAATATTTCCCGAGAGAACCTGATTTCCTTTATTCTTATATACTATCTTATAAATTGCATTAAATCCCGGTCTTGCATTATTTACCGGCACAATCACAGTTTCAATATCAGGATGTATTCCATTTGCAGTAACACAGAAGTTCTGAATAAATGTATGATTATTACTATCTGCAAAATTCACCACGGCATTCGAAGGATTAACGGAAAAAAACAAAGGATTTTCCAATTCTGGAGTGACAGTAAAACTTCCAGCTGAAGTGTAAAAAGAATAATCTCCAGCAAAACCGCTATAAACTATTGCATCATTTCCACCTTGACTTGCTTTAATTTTAACCATTGATAAAAGAACATCATTCTGACCACAACCATCATTCCCAGCATCAAAACGAACATTACCAGTAATTGTATTAAAATTCCCTCCTGGAACAAAATCACAGTAAGTATTTACATTTACATTAGGCATTCCATTTGTACTGAAATAATTTTGAAAATACAGAACTTCCCCCTGATCCACACAAACGAAGCGCAGATTGGGATTATTGTACATTTGTTTATTATTCAAACAAATTGAAGAACCCTCCTTTATATTAATTCTGTTTAGCGAAGGCATATCGGAGCATCCAAAAGAACAAATAAGCGGGTTGTTGCTTACATCAATAGATGTCAACATATTTCTTCCACATACAAGATGATCTAGATTTGTAAGTCTAGAAACATCCAAACTAGTCAGATTGTTAGTTGAACAGAGCAATCCCGTCAAAAGGGTTTGATTAGAAACATCCAATTGCGTCAAACGATTGTTTTGACAATATAAGATATCCAGATTTACAAGATTCGAAATATTTAAAGTAGTTAAATTATTATATGAGCAAATCAATGTTTGCAAACGAACCAGACCATTAACATTGAGTGTTGAAATATTATTATTCCCGCAATTCAACTCTACAAGATTAGTAAAAGTCTCTATTCCCGTTAATGATGATATATTAGAATTGTAAACCTGCAAATTAGTAACTGCCAATGCTTCACTCACCTGAATTTCTTCATCTGAATTACGGTCTATACCAAGTGCAATTAATTTTAATTTGAAATTAACATCGGGAATATTCACATTTTGGGCATGGACAATTCCAGTGACAAATAACAATAAGAGTATTATTTTTTTCATAAGTAGATTTGAGGTTAATTATTTTACATTAGTAAAAATAGGACAAAAACAGCTACAATATATTCATTTCAAAAAAAAGCCCGTCAGTTTATAACCAACGGGCTTTATTATTTTATAAATAAAAAATTATTTTACTTTAAAAGCTCTAGCTCCGGGGAAATAAGCCACATCGCCTAATTCCTCTTCAATGCGTAATAATTGGTTGTATTTCGACATACGGTCAGAGCGTGAAGCCGAACCCGTTTTGATTTGACCACAGTTTAATGCTACCGCTAAATCAGCAATTGTATTGTCTTCCGTTTCACCCGAACGGTGTGACATTACAGAAGTATACCCTGCATTGTGTGCCATATTAACAGCTGCAATTGTTTCAGTCAACGTACCGATTTGATTTACTTTAATCAAGATAGAATTCGCAATACCTTCATTGATACCTCTTGATAAACGCTCAACATTCGTTACGAATAAATCATCACCTACCAATTGTACTTTATCGCCGATTTTCTCTGTTAAGTATTTCCAACCAGCCCAATCGTCTTCATACATACCGTCTTCGATTGATACGATTGGGTACTTAGAAGCCAATTCTGCTAAATAATCAGCTTGTTCTTCAGACGTTCTTACTTTTCCGGTTGCGCCTTCAAACTTTGTATAATCGTATTTTCCGTTTACATAAAATTCAGAAGCAGCGCAGTCTAAAGCGATTTTGATATCGTCACCGAAAACATAACCCGCATTTTCCACTGCTAATTTGATTGAATCCAAAGCATCTTCAGTACCTCCAGCCAAGTTTGGTGCAAAACCACCTTCGTCACCTACTGCAGTAGACAAATTACGGTCATGCAATACTTTTTTCAGGTTGTGGAAAATTTCCGTACCCATTTGCATCGCATGTGTAAAAGAAGTTGCTTTTACCGGCATGATCATAAACTCCTGGAAAGCGATAGGCGCATCAGAATGCGAACCACCGTTGATGATGTTCATCATTGGCACAGGCAAGGTATTTCCAGAAACACCACCTACGTAGCGGTATAAAGGTAAGCCTAATTCGTTAGCAGCCGCTTTGGCAACAGCCAAAGAAACACCTAAAATAGCGTTTGCACCTAATTTTGATTTATTTGGCGTACCATCCAAATCAATCATGATTTTGTCGATTAAGTTTTGTTCGAAAACTGAAGTTCCCAACAAAGCCTCAGCAATCGTTGTATTTACGTTTTCAACCGCTTTCAAAACACCTTTACCCATGAAAGCTTTGCCTCCATCGCGTAATTCAACTGCTTCGTGTTCACCTGTTGATGCTCCGGAAGGAACAGCAGCACGTCCTAAAACGCCGCTATCGGTTACTACATCCACTTCAACTGTAGGATTACCCCTTGAGTCAAGAATTTGTCTTGCGTGTATTTTTATGATGATACTCATATGTTATTATTTTTAATTTTATTTTTTGAATGAATTACAAATTTATCCAATCTGTATAAATGACAATCTTTAAAAACTGAATGTTATTAACGATAACGTTTTAGTTCTTAGATGTTTTGATATTTTCAATAAACTGGTCGAACAAATACGATGAATCGTGTGGACCGGGACTCGCTTCAGGATGGTATTGTACTGAAAAACAGTTTTTATTTTTCATGCGCATTCCGGCAACCGTTCCGTCATTTAAGTGCAGGTGTGTGATTTCCAATTCCGGGTGATTATCCAATTGTTCTTTATTTACTGCAAATCCATGGTTTTGCGAAGTAATTTCCCCTTTGCCGCTGATTAGATTTTTAACCGGGTGGTTAATTCCGCGGTGGCCGTTGAACATTTTATAAGTAGAAACTCCGTTTGCCAGAGCAATTACCTGGTGGCCAAGGCAAATTCCGAATAACGGGTTGTTGTTCTCCATGATTTCTTTAGCCACGTTGATTGCGCTTTCTAATGGATCAGGATCTCCAGGACCGTTTGACAAGAAATAACCATCAGGATTGAATGCTTTCAAATCGGCATACGACGCGTTGTAAGGAAAAACCTTGATATAACAATCTCTTTTGGCAAGATTTCTAAGGATATTTTCTTTAATCCCTAAATCCAGTGCAGAAATTTTGTAGGTAGCATTCTCATCACCATAAAAATAAGGTTCTTTTGTAGATACTTTAGAAGCCAATTCCAAACCGTTCATATCCGGCACATTAGCTAGCAAGGCTTTTAATTCTTCAACCGGAGTTCCATCTGTACAGATTACTGCATTTTGTGCACCATTATCACGAATGTATGATACTAAAGCTCTTGTATCGACATCTGAAATACAGATTAAGTTTTCTTTTTGAAAATAGTCAAATAAGTTACTTTCAGAGTCTGGTCTAGAATGAAAAGTAGAGAACTTTTTACAAACCAATCCTGCTATTTTAATGGAATCAGATTCAACTTCGTTAACATTTATACCATAATTACCAATATGAGCATTGGTTGTTACCATGATTTGACCGAAGTAAGAAGGATCGGTAAAAATTTCCTGATATCCAGTTGTTCCGGTATTAAAACAAACTTCTCCGAAAGTTTTCCCAGAAATTCCGATAGACTTTCCGTGAAAGATTGTACCATCAGCAAGTAGTAGAATTGCAGCTTGTGTTGTTGTGTGTTGCATTGTAGTTTAAAGTTTTGCAAATTTATTCAAAAAAAAAGGATAAACTAAAAAGTTTATCCTTAATATTTATGAAGTAAGATTCATATTATTCAGCGCTTTCAGAAGATT
>DATEDY010000144.1:0-6114 GCA_035281405.1 Flavobacterium sp. | reverse complement strand
AACTACTGGGTATGTACAATCGGTGGTGGAATTTTAGGTTATGCTCAATTTCCTGGAGGTTCTTCAGCTACTGATGGAGTTGTAATTGACTCTAAATACACTGGTAACACAGGTACTGCAAGTTACCCATTCAACTTAGGTAGAACAGCTACTCATGAAGTAGGTCACTGGATGAACTTACGTCACATCTGGGGTGATGCAACTTGTGGATCTGACTTAGTATCTGATACTCCTGTTCACAACACGGCTAACTATGGTGTTCCTGCTGTAGGTCACAGATCAACTTGTTCAGGTACTCCACTTGAAATGTACATGAACTACATGGATTATACTGATGATAGAGGAATGTATATGTTCTCTAACGGACAAAAATCAAGAATGAGCGCTATCTTCGCTTCTGGAGGTTCAAGAAATTCTTTTGCTCAACCATAATAGAAAGATTAAGATATAGTAAAACTCGCCTAAATGGCGAGTTTTTTTATTTAATAAGATTTAGTATTTTTAATCCCTCAAAATATAAAAGTAGTGGAAACTAAAAATATTCTTTCTCAAGAAGTGCAATCCTTTATTGAGGAATCTTTAAGTGTAAACTTTTCAAAATTAGCACTACAGAAAAATCCATTCCCTGAAATTTCCTGGAATGAAATATTAACTCAAATAGCTTCAAAAGCTAAAGCAAAAGAGAAACTACCAACATGGTTTCACACAAAAAACATTCTTTACCCAAGTAAGTTGTCCATCGAACAAACTTCTTCAGAGACAACAGCAAAATACAAGGCTTCATTAATTTCAGGTAAAAACATTATAGATTTAACTGGTGGATTTGGTGTAGATGACTATTATTTTTCTAAAGTCTTCAATGAAGTCGTTCACTGTGAACTTAAAGAAGAATTACAAACCATTGTAAGCAACAACATCCTGCAATTAAATATTTCTAATATAGCATCTTACCATGGAGACAGTACAGAAATATTACAACAATTAAATCAACATTTTGACTGGATTTACCTTGATCCTTCACGTAGGAACGACGCTAAAGGAAAAGTCTTCATGCTAAAAGATTGCTTACCTAATGTTCCTTTAAATTTAAACCTATACTTTAAATACAGTTCCAATATTTTAATAAAAACAGCACCTATACTGGATATTGCTGCAGGAATATCCGAATTAAATTTTATCAAAGAGGTACATATCATTGCGGTTAATGGAGAAGTAAAAGAACTCTTATGGATGCTGGAAAGCAACTATACAGGTGAGATTGCTGTCAAAACCATCAATTTCAATAAAGATATTGAAGAGGTTTTTGAGTTTTTATTAGATGAAGAAGTTGAAATACCTAATTACGGTCTACCACAAAATTATATTTATGAGCCAAATGCAGCAATTTTAAAATCTGGCGCATTCAACCATATTACAATTAATTATCCTATCCAGAAATTACATCAACACTCCCATTTGTATACTTCAGAAGATGTAATTGATTTTCCGGGAAGAAGATTTAAAATTGGTACGATTTTGGAATACAATAAAGCCAATATGAAACAATACCTGTCAAATCAAAAAGCAAATATTACCACTAGAAACTTTCCGGAAACGGTAGAAAACATTAGAAAAAAGTGGAAAATCAAAGACGGAGGAAATTTATATACTTTTTTTACAACCGATTTGAATAACAACAAAATTGTCTTACTTTGCGACAAAATTTAACCAAATGAAATATAAAATTCTATTCCTTTTATTATTTATACAATCGATTGCTTTTGCTCAAAAACCTTGCGAATTAGCAACCAATATAACCGATTCCATTGGCACTTATAAAGAAACCAAAAGTTGTTTGGTCTATGAGAAAGTTTTCGGAAACTCTGCACAATTAATATTTCTGTCATTGGCAAGCGAAAATGACACTCCTGTGTTGAAAGTTCAGATTATTCAAAAAAGTAAAGATTTTATCACGCCAAAATGCTTGGATACAGCTTCAAAAATGTTCTTCCAGCTTTCAAACGGAAAAGTATATTCACTTGTATATGCTGACGAAGGAAAGTGTGATAATTTAATTTACAATCAATTAGACAATGAAAACAACCGTTTTTTAGAGGCTACGTTTTTCTTTCTTAAAAATGATTTTGAAGATCTTAAGAAACATTCCATTTCATTAATGAAAATAAATTACTCATCAGGTGCTGTTGATTATGTATTACCGAAACAGATAATTTCAGAAAAACTCAATACAACTTTCAAACCTGAAGATTTTTTTAAAGACAATTTCAATTGCTTATTTAGTGACAATTCCAAGTAAAATTAGAAAGCTTATCTTTTTTTGAGCCAATCAAATTGTAATGCCACCATTCAGAATCAAATGCTTCGAAGCCATTTCGGAGCATTATTTTTTTCAACAGTTTTCTGTTCTTAAGAATATTTCTGTCGAACTGATTATAATCATGTGCTGATTCGGGTCCGAAATGATCAAAATCAGTTCCCATGGCCAATTCTTTTCCATTTTCATCAACCAAAGTAATATCTACCGCCCCTCCTCTATTATGAATCGATCCTTTTACAGGATTAGCCACATATATTGGATTTGAAACAATTGCCCACATCTTTTTTTGGACATCCAAAGGTCGGTAACAATCATATAATTTAATTTTATATCCTTTTCTTGCAAAAGATTTACTCGCATCAAGCAATGCTTTTACTGTTTTTAATCGTAAATAACATTCATCGCAATCATACACCTTTGTTTTTAAAAAATTATCACTGGTAGCATATTTCATATCAAAAACAAAATCTTTGCTATATTCTTTGATATTTACAAACGTAGTGTCAGAAACTTCCTGCGCTTTGCATAGTTGGGAAAAAAATATGAAGAAAAATGGAAAATAAAATTTCATTAGTAAGTTTTGGTCGAAAACTACTCAAAAAAAAGGAATAAAAAAAGTAAAAATTAATAACTCATTGATAACCAAATATTAATTAACAACAAGAATAACTTAAAAGGAATAAACTTACTAAGTAAATGGTACTATTTTATATAATTTGTCTTTTTCCATCTCTCTTTGAAAAATATAAATTACTTATATTTACCTTTTGTTGAAAAAATCACATTGTATAATAGCCAATTCCTGTAACCTTAAACTAATTAATTTTAAGTAATCAAGATGGAAAAACCTACTGTTTCAGTTTCGCCATTACTTCTGAATAATAGTCCAATGCCGAATAATCTAATAAAAAAAGCTGATTTATTACCAGATCCTGAATCTCGGTTAGATTCTATGGAAATGAAGGAAAAGCCCCTCGGTGATTCCAGTATTCCGTATAGAGATTTAACGGATTTAGCCAGTAAAAAAGAAAGCATTGGCCGAATCATTAATAAATTAGATGTAGCTACCAATCTCAGGTACCAAAGAACAGTGGAAGATACATATTGTAATGTATATTCCTATGATTATTGCTATTTCTGTAAAGTATACCTTCCAACAGTTTGGTGGACCGATGAATCGCTTCAAAAAATAGCACAAGGACAGGAAGAAGAAGCTATTTTTGAAAAAACAGTTAATCGCATTTACTCCAGTGCTATACACGATTGGTTTTTAGAATGGGGAAGCCATTTTGGATGGGAAAGAGTACTTTCGTTTGATGAAATTCAAAATAAGGTAAATGCTGAAGGTGGTGTTGGAATAATCTGTGCAAAAAGAAGAGAAAAAGGACTGTCTGGACATATTGTACCTGTTGTTCCCGAAACAGATGAGCACAAAGCATATCGAGAAAACGGCTTAGTAATTTATCCACTGCAATCGCAAGCAGGTAAATTGAATTATAATTATTTTTCGGAAGTAAGAAAAGACTGGTGGAATGATGAATTGTATTCTTCTTATGTGATTTATTATCATAAATAAACAAATCAAACTACCCTATTTCTCTGATATTCATTTTTTTATTGATTATCAGATGGTTAACCACTTGGAAATGACATAATAAAGAACTACTTTTGCAACTTGGAAAAAAACAGGAGTAGCAAATGTTGCAATAAGGCTATTCATCTGCTTAAATTATTGATATAAAAACAGTTAAATACGACGTTAATTTTATAACTACCCCATTATAAAATTTTATTTTTTATCAATCGTTCAGTCGATATAAGTGCAAAAATTTCTGAAACAGAAATATAAATTCCTAAAATTTAAAATAAGAAAAATGGATTTAATTATCCGTTTAATCTGCTTGAAAACTTGTTTAGTTTTGATTCCAAGCCGATTAAACTCGTATTTCTTAAGAAAAAGAAAATAACTTAAAAAAAAACAAATAATCATAAAAGAAAATTAGTATAAATGAAAGACACTCAGACAAAAAAATATTATTGGGGAATTGGATTAGAAAACGAAACCTATATGCAATTTGAAGAACCCTTAATAGTTTCTGGTGAATTTATACAAAAAAAAATTGGCTTTGAGAGATACAGCTTAGACTACAGAAAATGCTATAAACCTGAAAGCTTAGCTCCTTTGTTAAAGAAAGCGTTTGCTTTGAATAAAAATTATAAAGTAAGCCGAATGATCAATAGTCATTCGTTGGAAAAATTAGATGTAAACTACCAACATAAAACATTATTGGTAGCAGAAACAGCTGATGTAACAGAAACTCCTGAAACCAATCCAAAACCAATTGAAAACCCAGAATATCTAGGGAAATCCATCATGGAACTTTTCCTTGAAGATCAGCCGTACAATATTCAAAGTATGATTACCCAAAGAAACAAAACAATGGGTTCGGTACATTTTGATGGTGATTCAATCGAATTTGTAACCAAATATTTTGAAAATAGAACAATCGTTGATTCCTGTAAAGAGCTGAGTGCTACTAAAAAATTATTCCTGGACAAAATCAACGAATCATCTGTACTAAATGGCAAACTAAATTTCCCGGATTACAACAATGGGCTTAACATGTTCATGACCAATCAGGAGAAACTTGTTTTGTTTAATAATGGGACATACCACTTTCATATTACTTTACCGTCATTAACTGAAGACAGCCGAATTGTAGATTACAATAATTTTGATAGAACCCACGCCAACGCAATTTATTTACTACAGTGGTTTGAGCCATTTTTTATTGCAACCCTTGGAAGCCCTGATATTATGGGAGTAATCAGCGACAAGTATAGTTTGGATAAAAAATTTACTTTGGGTTCAATGAGAAATGCCATGTCTCGTTATATTGGTGTAGGAACTTTTAATAAATCAATGCCAAAAGGTAAAATCCTTACATACAAAGTAGATGATTTCAGAAAACTGCTAAAATTTGAAAAAGAGGAAAATATTTGGTGGCGAGATCAAATTGAAACAAGCATGGACTATGAATTACTTTCGGAAGTTGGACTTGATTTCAATCAGGAAAAAATGTACCAGAGTGGTTTTGAATTCAGAAGCTTTGATGAGTTTCCGGCTGAATACTTAAATGATGTCCTCTTTTCCATTATCCTGATCTGTGAGCATTCTTTGAATTTACCCGATGTTCAATGGGGACACGACAGTATCGCATGGAATAATTTGGTTTTCAAAACTTTAAACAATGGTTATTTAACTGAAATCGATGATACTGAAAAGAACGATGTACTGAATTTGCTACAATTATTAAATCCATCTGACAGTAATTACGAAACACTAAAATCTGAATTTGAAGCGATTGTAATGCTAGATCAATTTTTCTTTAAAATCCTAGCCGTTTTACATGACAAATACAAAGAGAACAATGTATGCCTGGATTCCATGTATGGACAAAAAGCTAGCTTTCCTCCAAAATGGGATAATTTTAATAAGTACCAAACAGAAAAACATTTACAACAAATAGGGATTCTGTGCGATAATTAAAATAACTATTACTGATTTATACTCAAAAGTAAATGTATTGCTAGAAACATCAAATAAGATGCTATGCAATACTATTTCCGTCTAATAAGTGCTTTCTAACAAAAAGCACTTTTTTTATGATTTTTAATTTTCACCAATTAGTAAAATATTTTAGAGCTTTGCTTTTAGTTGTATTAAGTTATGCAACTATAGTCTTATCCGTAATATTTCTGAAAGAAAGAGAGATGTATTAAAAAAGTAATTGAAA
>DATEDY010000143.1:0-2162 GCA_035281405.1 Flavobacterium sp. | reverse complement strand
GACAAGGTGAATTGTCCGTCAAAATTTGTGGAAACCCCATTATTTGTTCCTTTTACCATTACGTTAACGCCAGGGAGAGGCTGACCACTTGTGTTGTCGGTGACAACTCCTTGTAATTTACTTTGTGCCAGTAAATTAAGTGGTAACAATAGTAGTAAAAGCAACAACTTTTTATACGATGTTTTCATACATTTTGTTTAAGTTAGAAATTGTTTTTGTAGGCATACATTTTACTTCGATAAGTTAAATTTAAGTAAATTTTGAGACAATTTTAAGGAACACTTGTTAAAAGGTATCCGAAAACGTTTTCGTGTTGAAAACTTTTAAGAAAAATCATATTTTTGGGTAAAAAATTTTCATTCATGAAAATATAAATTACCTTTATTTTCAAATTATCAATTTTATATTCTGTAATGAGGAAAAAAATTACCCTGAAACAAATTGCAAAAGAACTGGATGTTTCTATTTCAACCGTTTCAAAATCGCTAAGAAACAGCCCTGAAATTGGAGAAGAAACAAGAGAAAAAGTACAGGCTTTTGCCAAACTTTATAATTACAAGCCAAATAATATTGCTTTGAGTTTAAAAAACAGAAAAACCAAGACCATTGGGATTATAATTCCCGAAATTGTACACCACTTTTTCGCTACTGTTATTAGTGGTATAGAACATTATGCAAATGATTATGGTTATAATGTGATTGTATGTCTTTCGGATGAATCATTTGATAAAGAAGTTATCAATATGGAAATGTTGGCAGGAGGTAGTATAGATGGTTTCATTATGTCTTTATCCAAAGAAACTCAGAATAAGGGAGATTTTCATCATATTTCTGAAGCAATCAACCAAGGGATGCCTGTGGTTATGTTTGACAGGGTTACGAATGATATTTTCTGTGACAAGGTGATTATCGATGATAAAACGGCCGCTCAGGACGCAGTAAATTTTCTGGTTTTTAAAGGAATGAAGAAAATAGGTATCATCACAACCGTTGATTATGTCAGTGTGGGTAAATTGCGAACGGATGGTTATTTACAAGCTTTCAGACAAAATAATATCATTGTAAAAGAAGAATTGATTTTAAAAATTGAGGATATCGAGAATTGTGCAATAGCCATTGAAAAGTTTGTTGCAGAGCAGGATCTGGATGGAATTTTTGCCGTTAACGAGTTATTTGCTGTTACGGCAATCAAAGCAGCTAACAAGTTGGGCAAAAAAGTACCTGAGGATTTGTCGGTTATTGGATTTACAGATGGGATCATATCCAAGTTCTCGACACCCTCTATTACAACGGTAAGTCAGGACGGTGTGGAAATGGGTAAGAGGGCAGCTAAATTACTAATTGATCGACTGGAGAATGATGAGGATGATGAGTTCTATACAGTCGAGATTGTGGAAACTTATTTGGTGGAAAGAGAGTCCACCCGATAAAAAGTTATTAAGACTCTAACGTTGTAGTGAAGAAATTCGTTTTCAACATAGAGCGTGATTGAAAGCAATCATTATATTTACCTCGATTATCAAGCATATACTTTTACTTCGAAACTAAAAATATGTATTGATAAGCAATAACGCTTATCGTAGTATAAACTATAAATTACGATAATGGAAAAGCGTAAATTAGGTTTCTGGGAAATTTGGAACATGAGTTTCGGTTTCTTGGGAATACAAATGGGTTTTGCCCTACAAAATGCTAACGCCAGCAGAATTCTTCAGATTTTTGGAGCTGATGTTCATGAACTTTCTTGGTTTTGGATAATTGCACCCTTGATGGGGTTAATTGTTCAACCTATAATTGGTCATTACAGCGACAATACTTGGACAAGATTCGGAAGAAGAAAACCTTATTTTCTTGCGGGAGCTTTATTGGCTTCAATAGGACTGATCCTAATGCCACAAGCTGAAATTTTTATTGCTTTTATGCCCGCTTTATGGGTAGGAGCAGGAATGTTAATGATCATGGATGCATCATTTAACATTGCTATGGAACCTTTCAGAGCATTGGTTGGTGACAATCTTCGCGCTGATCAGCATACTTTAGGGTTTAGTGTTCAAACTGCATTAATTGGTATCGGAGCTGTTGTAGGTTCTTGGCTGCCATATGTTTTAAACGAATGGTTTGGAGTGAGCAATCTGCCAACAATATCATCGGCTATTCCGGAT
>DATEDY010000142.1:0-3992 GCA_035281405.1 Flavobacterium sp. | reverse complement strand
TTTTTAAAAACACTAGATTGTATCTAATTATTTTTTTACTTCTTCAGCAGCAGCTTCAGTTGCAGCAGGAGCAGCAGCAGAATCAGTAGCAACAGCAGCAGAATCAGTAGCAACTGCAGCAGAATCAGCTACAACAGCCTCTTCCATTACTGGAGCTTCAGCTGGAGCTTCAGCAGCTTGATCTTTACAAGAAACGAATACAGCAGCAACGAATGCTAAGCTTAAAACAACTTTTTTCATCTTACTTAAATTATAAAAGGTTAATTATTAATTCGTGGCAAAGATATAAATTTTTTGATAGGAAAAACTTTTTTTAATTTTTTTTTTGAAAAATCCGCACTTTGCCCGTGCAGGTAAATTAACAAATTACGTGCCAAAAAATAAAGCGGATTCCATAATCTGAAATCCGCTTTAAAGTATTGTTGTTTATTGTTTTATTTGCTTTTCGGAAGGATTAGTTTCATTTCCTCCACTAAGTTTTTAGCACCTGCAAATTTATCTACGATGAATAAAATGTAACGAGCATCTACCATGATGTTTCTGCAAATTTCAGGACTATAATGAATGTCGCTCATTGTGCCTTCCCAAACGCGGTCAAAATTCAGTCCTATCAGGTTTCCGTTTGCGTCTAAAGCTGGACTTCCTGAATTTCCTCCTGTAGTATGATTTGTAGCAATGAATGCTACCGGCATTTTTCCGTTTTTGTCGGCATAACGTCCATAATCTTTAGTATTGTACAATTCGATCAGTTTTTTAGGAACGTCAAATTCATAATCGCCGGGAATGTATTTTTCTACAACTCCATCTAAATAACTAATCGGTGTGTAAGCTACTGCATCCGCTGGTTTGTAGCCTTTTACTTTTCCGTAAGTGATGCGTAATGTGCTGTTGGCATCAGGGAAAATACGTGCTGATTTCGGACTTAATTCTAAAATCGCTTTCATGTAAGTGCGTTGCAAAGCGATATTTTTCAAGTTCATTTCGTCAAATTTAGGGGCAACGTTTTTGTTGTAAGCCTCTGCAATGGATTTTACCAAAGCATACCCTTTGTCCTGATTTAATTTTTCAATTACAGATTTTGCATCTCCATTTAACAATTCTTTCAAGCCGTTATAGGAAGTTAGTTTAGAATTTTTGAAAATATCTGAAGCTAA
Organism: Flavobacterium sp.; assembly: GCA_035281405.1. Taxonomy (GTDB): domain Bacteria; phylum Bacteroidota; class Bacteroidia; order Flavobacteriales; family Flavobacteriaceae; genus Flavobacterium. The sequence continues at coordinate 2,838 of DATEDY010000142.1, read as the reverse complement.
TTCTGTAGCGTTGATGTTTTGCAAAGTAGATGGTAAAAACTGTTTTGGCGATTTAGTGGCGTAAATATTGATCAATTGTTCGAAAACTTTCTCGTCAACATTAGCGTTGAAATCTTTGTATAAGCCTTCAAAACCGACAATTGCATTGTTTTTTCTATCGTTGAATGCTTGTTCTCCTTTGGTGTTGTATACTTGTTCTAATTGGAATAAACGGGAACCGAAAGATAGGATTTCAGTGTTACGTAAAACCACTTCCATGTAGTAATCTCTAGCTAAAGCATATTCTCTTATATTGGCATAATTTGTTTTGAATTCACTCAACACATTGCCATATTCCGATTGTTTGCCCGCTTTTTCGATTTTAGTTTGTAGGTCGGTTTCAAATTTTTGCTTGATACCAACTACGTTTGTTTTTTTTAAACCTTTGGTTTCGCCAATCCATTTTTTCCAGTAGTTGGCTACCGAAGCATATTTGGAAGCGTACTGGATTTTAATGGCATTGTCCTTGCGCATAAATCCGTCTTGTACTTTTAATGCAGCGTCGCGGACTTCAATTTTTGCAGGATTTAATTCGTTCATAATTTGCTCTACAGCAAATGAAGGTAGGTATTCCTGAGTTCTTCCAGGGTAACCCATTACCATCGTGAAATCATTTTCTTGAATTCCTTTTAATGAAATTGGGAAAAAGTGTTTCGGGGTATAAGGTACGTTGTCTTTTGAGTATTCTGCTGGACGGTTGTTTTTGTCAGCATAAATACGGAATAATGAGAAATCTCCCGTGTGGCGAGGCCAAACCCAGTTGTCAGTGTCTGAACCAAATTTTCCGATTGAACTTGGTGGAGCGCCTACTAAACGAACATCTTTGAAAGTTTCTGTTACGAATACTAAATATTGATTACCGTCAAAGAAAGTTTTAATCATGTTTTCCTGCCAAGATTCTTTCGGCAAGCTTTTGTTTAATGAAGCAATATTTTCCTGAATCTTTTTTTGTTTCTCAGCTTCTGTCGGAAGATTAGTAACGCCTTCCAATACTTTAGTTGTTACATCTTCGATGCGAACAATGAAGGTTACGAATAAATCCTTGTTAGGTAATTCTTCTTCCGTTTTGTAAGCCCAAAATCCGTTAGTCAAATAATCGTGTTCAACGGTTGAATGGCTTTGGATGTTGTCATAACCACAGTGGTGATTGGTAAGTATTAATCCTTTTGGAGAAATCACTTCAGCAGTACAGCCTCCGTCAAAATGAGGAACGGCGTCTTTTAAGCTCGATTTATTTACCGAATAAATATCTTCGGCAGTAATTTTCATTCCCAGATTTTTCATCTCGGTTTCGTTCATTCCTTTTAATAACGAAGGAACCCACATTCCGCCTTGTTGAGCGAATACCGGAGCAACGAATAAAATAAAGAGTAGTCGTAAAAATTTCATAATGTGAATTTAATAGTAGCGCAATTTACAATTTTAGAGTTGTTTGTGTTTTATTTTATGTTTTTGTTAAGATATGAGATTGAGGATTTTTTCGGTTGCGCCTTTATTCATTTGAACAAAAGTGCTGCAAATATGTCCTTTTTCGTGACGCTCATCAGGATTTTGCACTAATAAATCCAGCGCATTATTCATTTCTTTCTGATTGGCAATAGAAATACAGCCTTCCTGATTTACTAAAGCGGTTGCTTCGGCAAAATGCGAATAATTTGGACCGATTACAATGGGAACGCCAAAAGTTGCCGGTTCGAGAATGTTGTGTACGCCAGGATTTCCGAAACCACCGCCTACATAGGCAATATCAGCATAACTGTATATTTTCGTCAGAATTCCGATGGTGTCAATGATAAAAACATCGTAGTCGGAAAGGTTTTTTCCTTCCATTTCAGAAAACAGCACTGTTTTTTTGGCAATCTCCGATTTTAGATTGGCAATTTGATCTGGTTTGATGTTATGGGGTGCGATGATGAATTTTAAACGATGTGAGGTTCTGTTGATGTAATTCACTAATAATTCTTCGTCTTTTGACCATGAGCTTCCAATTACGACGGTGGTCATTTTGAAGTCGTGAGATGAATTTTTGCAGAATTCATCAATAAAGGCCAGTTCATTGTTTTTGTTTAAGATTGTTGCAACGCGGTCAAAACGCGAGTCACCACTGACAGTGGTGTTTTGGTAGCCAATACTTTGTAATAATTCTTTTGAGGTGTTGTTTTGTACAAAAAAATGATTGAAACTTTGTAATGCATTTCGGTAGAAACCGCCATACCATTTGAAAAACGGTTGCTTTTTTCTGAAAACCCCTGAAATTAAATAGGTGGTAATCTTGTCGTTGCGTAATGTGTTCAGATAATTGGGCCAATATTCGTATTTGATAAAGAATACTTTTTCGGGATGAACCAGTGAAATGAACTTTTTTGCATTTGATTTGGTGTCTAACGGAAGATAAACAGTGACATCGGCTACAGTGTTGTTTTTCCTTACTTCATAGCCGGAGGGGGAGAAGAAAGTTAGCACAATTTTGTGGTCTGGATATTTTTCCTTGATGGCTTCCATTACTGGCAAGCCTTGTTCGTATTCTCCCAAAGAAGCAGCATGAAACCAAATTGTTTTGTCTTCTTTGTTTATTTTCGATGCTAAAGTGACGAAAACAGTTTTTCGTCCATCAACAAACAATTTGATTTTTGGGCTGAAAAATGCGATAAGTTTTACTAAAAGTTCTGCTCCGTGAACTATAAGGTTGTATATAAAAAACATGCTTTTTATTTTGTGGAGCTAAAATACAGTTTATAGATTTATTTTCGTTGGCAACCGCCATTAAATTATTATTTTTGTGTTCACAATTTTACATTA
>DATEDY010000141.1:0-2602 GCA_035281405.1 Flavobacterium sp. | reverse complement strand
AAAAAACAATTATGAAAAAAATTACTTTATTATTGATGTTGATTACAACCGGATTGTATGTAAATGCACAGTCCACATGTAGGCAAACATTTACAGTTTCTGGTGCCGATGACGGTCCAACGGTACTTACTATCAATGCAGCTGATATAAATTGTAATGGAACTGGTCCTATAACCAGTTTGAAATTAACAGGTGCAGAAGATAGCTTAGCTTCTTTTTTTTGTGGTGAATGGTATACATTCGATTTGTCAATTGATGGAGGAACTCCGATAACAGGTTGTGGAGCCGACTTTAATGATGTTGATATTACTGGATTCACTACTCTTACAATTACTTCAGCCGATATTGATGCTTATTCTGATGATGTGGATATCACAATTGATGTCGAAGCGACTTTTACAGCTTTAACACCACCTGCTTGTGTTGTATTGACAGAACCGGCTAATGGAGCTGTAAATGTCTTAAATAGCGAAATTTCATGGGGTAATGCTTCAGGCGGACCTAGCGGATATAAATTAAGAGTTGGAACTACTCCTGGCGGGACTAATGTATTGAATATGGTTGACGTTGGTCTTGTAAATTTATACGATTTAGGTTCATTGCTTCCTGGGACAACATATTATGTTACTGTAATACCTTACAATGCAAACGGTGATGCAACAGGATGTACAGAAAGTTCTTTTACAACATGTGGACTGAATGCAGTTCCTGTTTTAGAAGATTTCAGCACTTTTAGACCTGCTTGTTGGCAACCTGCTAAAGGCGGTGATATTGTTTTAGGTCCTGATACTTTTTTAGATAGTAATTGGGAGGCTGATGGTTTCGGAAATGTAGGAACCACTGGCGCAATTAAATACAATGTATATACTACAGGATCTAATGATTGGTTAATTTCTCCAATGTATACAATCCCTGCAACCGGATATGAACTTAAATTTGATGCTGCAGCTGCACAGTTTGCTTCGTCAAATGCGCCTACATCTCCTTGGGAAGCCGACGATTTTATTCAGGTTTTAGTGTCTACAGGTACAGCTAACTGGACTGTACTTTATACCTATGATGATACAAATATCCCTTCTAATACTGGAGCATTGAATGTTCTAGATCTTGATGCTTATGCTGGTCAAAATGTTAGATTCGCTTTTAGAGCTGTAGAAGGTGCTACTAATGGTAGCGCTGATATTGATTTTTCTATTGATAATTTTGAAATTAGATTGTCTCCAGCTTGTCCTGATGTGTCGAGCCTGGCAGTAAGTGCTTTGCTAAGTTCTTCAGCTACAATTTCTTGGTCTCCTGCTTCAGGAAATTTTGAATATGTGTTAGATAATGTCGTTACAAATCCTGCAGGTTCTGGAATTACAACTACTGCAAACAGCTTCAACGCAACATCTTTAACACCACAAATGCAGTATTACTTTCATGTAAGAATTGATTGCGGATCAGGTAATTATAGTCCGTGGGCAACGGTTTCTTTTACCACGCCTCCAGTTCCTCCTACAAACGATAATTGTGGATTGGCTATTGCTTTAACACCGGGTGGTGATTTTAATGCAGGGGATATTGTGGGTACTAATTTTGGTGCAACAGCTTCACAAAATGCAGATCCTACTATTCCAGCTCCTGGATGTGCCAGTTATGCTGGGGGTGATGTGTGGTATACAGCGGTTGTACCTGCTTCAGGATCGATTACTTTTGAAATAAATACGGAGTCAGGCGGAATTGACGATGCAGCCGGAGCGGTTTACAGTGGTACTTGTGGCGGATTGGTGTTAGAGGATTGTGATGATTCTTCAAGTAACGATCCTGAAGATCAGCCGTTGATTTCCTTATCAGGAAGAACGCCAGGCGAAACGCTGTACTTCAGAGTTTGGGAATATGGAAATAATGCTGTAGGAAGTTTCAAAGTTGCAGCTTATGATGCTTCTTTAGGAAATGATTCTTTTGATCTAAACGGATTTAAAGCTTATCCTAACCCAGTGAAAGATATCTTCAGAATCTCTTACATTAAAGAGATTTCTTCAGTTGCTGTTTATAATTTGTTAGGTCAGGAAGTATTAAATGAGAAGGTGAATGCTTTGTCTTCTGACATTAATTTAACAAGCCTTTCAAAAGGTACTTATTTAGTTAAAGTTACTGTTGATGGTTTAATAAATACTATGAAAGTGATTAAAGAATAGATTCACAGACTTATAAATGTTAAAAAAAGCTACAATTTATTGTGGCTTTTTTTGTTAAAATGTACCTTTGCCAAAATTTTACAGATGAATTTTTCTTTTATTATCCCTGTTTATAATCGTCCTGATGAGATTGATGAGCTTTTGGATAGTTTGACAAAACAAACTTATCAGAAGCCGTTTGAAATAGTTATTGTAGAAGATGGTTCTACCATTCCCTGCGAAAGTATTGTGGATAAATACCGAAATAAATTGAATTTGACCTATTACTTGAAATACAACTCAGGTCCCGGTGATTCACGAAATTTCGGAATGCAGTATGCAAAAGGGGATTATTTTATCATTCTGGATTCAGATTGTATCATTCCTCCTGATTATTTGAAAGAAGTGGATTTAAGTCTGTCTGAAAAATATGTGGATTGTTTTGG
>DATEDY010000140.1:0-3647 GCA_035281405.1 Flavobacterium sp. | reverse complement strand
ACACAGTCCATTACAAATACGGCACAAACAGGATATGTTTCCTTCTTTGAAATGCAAGTACCAGTGCGATTGAATTTAAGTAACAGTACAACTTTAGATGTTAGATTAAACAATACCTTCGGCGGACAGAGTTTCAACGTTGCACTTCCGGCCGGAACAACTATTACCGGAGTAATATTTGATCCAAACAAAGACATTATTTCAAGAAATAGTACGGCAACATTATCTAGCGACGACTTTACATTCAGCAATCAGGTTTCTTTATTTCCTAATCCTTCCAACGATTATGTAGAAATAGAATTACCCGATTATGCACAACTTCAAAAAGTTAATTTTTATACAATTCTGGGTCAAAAAGCATTTGAGACCAACACGAACAAAATCAATATTTCAGGTCTAAGTGACGGTGTTTACAGCATCATTATCGAAACTACAGGAGGCAAGGCTCTTAAAAAATTTATAAAAAATTAATTCGGCACACATATTGACTAAAAAAGTAAGGCGAAAACCTTACTTTTGTCGTTTTAATACCAAACAGATTTAAAAATGATTCAATTAGCTCAAATACTTTTCATCCTTTCCGTATTAGTTATTCTACACGAATTTGGACATTATATCACAGCGAAAATGTTTAAGATGAGAGTAGAAAAATTCTATCTTTTCATGGATGCCGGTTTTTCTTTGGTCAAAAAGAAAATCGGAGAAACCGAATGGGGAATTGGATGGCTTCCACTAGGAGGTTATGTAAAAATATCCGGAATGATCGATGAAAGTATGGATACCGAACAAATGAACTCGGAGCCTCAACCATGGGAATTCAGATCGAAACCAGCTTGGCAGCGATTAATTGTAATGCTTGGTGGAATCATTGTTAATATATTATTAGCCTTGTTCATCTATTCTGTAATGTACTCAACTACAGGAAAAAAGGTTATTGACACCAATAAAGTTCAGGAAAACGGATTGCAATTTGGAGACGTTGGTCATAAAGTTGGTTTCAAAAATGGTGATAAAATTGTCACTATTGATGGAAAAAAATACGACGATTTCAAATTTGTAACCATGGCTGTATTGTTTGGTGACAGAGTAGAAATTGACAGAAAAGGGCAAAAAATTGAACTTCTGTTAACTGATGAAGAAAAAGGTGAAATCATTAAAAAAGAAGGTCGCGGATTCGTAGCAGGAAGAAACAACATCACTAACTTCTTTGTTGATTCAATCGGACTTAAAAATTCAGGGATTGAGCGTTTTGACCGAATCATTGGTGCTGACAATAAAAAATTCACTTATGCTGATGAATTAGCAGATGTGCTAAGAAACAGAGAAAATGATACTGTACAATTAATCCTTAACAGAGAAGGTAAAGAAGTTCTTGCCAATGTTAAAATTGACAGCACAAGCAAAACGGGAATCAGCAAGGAAAATTTAATCATGTCTTTCAACTATGATATGAAAACTTCTGTGGTTGCAGGTTTTATGGATGGTTCAGAAGCCAAAAAAGCAGGTGTAAAATTCGATGATAAGATTTCAAAAATAAATAATGTCCCTGTAAATGATTTTACTGATTTCAAAGCGGAATTAGCTAAATGCAAACCTAATCAAACCATTACATTAGAAGTAATCAGAGACAGTAAAGCTACTCCGATAAAAGTAGTTCTTGATAAAAACGGAAAAACAGGCATCGCTTTGTCTGATAAAAAATTAGACGAAAAATACATTGACAGACACAAAATGTCTTTATCTCAGGCAATTCCTGAAGCGATTTCGCAAACGTGGGATATGTTTGTTTACAATATCAATTCATTCAAACTTCTATTGCGTCCTAAAACAGGTGCGATCATGCAACTTAAAAGCCCAATAGGTATTGCCAGACAATTACCTGATACTTGGGATTGGGAATTTGTATGGGGTTTTACAGCGCTTTTTTCAGTCGGATTAGCGTTTATGAATTTATTACCAATTCCTGGTTTAGATGGCGGACATGCCTTATTTACGATTGTTGAAATGGTAACTGGTAAAAAATTAAATGATAAAGCAGCAGGCTATGTACAAACAGCCGGAATGATTATCTTGCTGACTCTGATGGCTTTTACCTTCGGAAAAGACATTTACCAGTGGGTAATGGAAGTCATTAGCAAAAAATAATCATAAAAAAATCTGTATTTTTTATTTGACATTTTAAAAAATCGTTTATATTTGCACTCGCTAAAAAGATATTAATCTTCCTCCTTAGCTCAGTTGGTTAGAGCATCTGACTGTTAATCAGAGGGTCCTTGGTTCGAGCCCAAGAGGGGGAGCAACTTTTTAGCAAACACATAAACCTTTTTAGGTGATTCCTCCTTAGCTCAGTTGGTTAGAGCATCTGACTGTTAATCAGAGGGTCCTTGGTTCGAGCCCAAGAGGGGGAGCAAAAAAAGCATCACAACAGTGATGCTTTTTTTATTTATTTCAATTGATCCTAAAATTCTGAAAGGATTTGCGAAAGCTCTTCTTTGGTTATACGCAACGTCAAGCGGACTTTTTCAAGCATTATCTCTTTCTTCCCATCTATAAACAACAAATCAGTTTCATTCAAAATAGAATATTTTTTTAATAATTTTTCTTTTTGTTCAACCCAATTTTTACTTATTGCTTCTGAGGTCGTATCTAAATTCTTCATACTAGACCCAACTATATTTTGTTTTTTGTAAAAATTCATTTGAAATATCAATTCCTCTAAATAATGCATCAAATCGATATCTTCGATTTCGATCTTATTGTAATTCTTTAGCGAATATGGTGTTTCGTTTAAATGCTCGTACAGTCCGGGGAAATCTTGCTGAATCCTTCCAGTTACAGAAAATATCTTCTCTGATAGTACATAGTGTAAAGTTCTCATTAGTCGTACTTATTGATATAGAAATCTATTGACAATGTCAAATCGTAAATTCCACAATTAGGTTTCATTCAAAAGCTTGATGATTCCGATAAAATCATAAATTAAAATTATTGCTACAGGAACTAACAATAAGTGAACCAGAGAGCTCATAGAACCGATAAAGAAAACAACACCCCACAAAACAAGGAATACTATTGCCATACTATTGTAAAAAGTTTTCATAATGTTTCTTTTTAGTTTTTTATCCACAACATTATATTGGAAGATCCAATACATTTCAAACTTACCATCAAAAAACTTTCAGCTAAACTTTATGAAGAGGTGATTATCAATTGAAGTAACAGAGTTTGCCACATCTCTCCTTAAAGTTACAAACATTTCAAGTATAAATCGCATCAAATTAAAGTTAATTTGCTTTAAATCAACTATTTGCGAATAAATAGCGCTTTTCAGTATTGCTCTTTTGTTTTTAGATCAATTTAGAAAAATCTGTGGCATTTTTTTTTCAGAAAAAAAGTTGCCACGAAAAGTGTGGCAAAAATTTTTACATATTTTTTTTGCCACAAGAAATGTTCTGGCAAAAAATTTCTGGCAAAAAATTTTGCCACACTTTTTTAAACAAATCTATCATAATAAAAAACACCTTTCAGTATACTCTATTATAGCTACAATCTGTGCTTCGTTAAATAGGATTGAACTGCCTTTCTTCTTTTTCAAATTCGGCTTTAATACCGGAAAGTAAATTTTCTTTGGAGAAAGATTCCGATTG
>DATEDY010000139.1:0-10478 GCA_035281405.1 Flavobacterium sp. | reverse complement strand
GACCACAAAATAGCGCCCATTTCTTCGCCACCATCCGGCCATCCCTCAGGAATAGCAGCTGTACCAATCAAAGCTCTGGTTTCAGGTGAAGCAACTGCAATATGCCCGGCTTCATGTAAAATATCTCCAGGGTATTTTAATTTATCAAAATCAATAACGACAGCATTAGCCTTCAAAGACAAACCGGGTAAGAAAGTATCATCTCCGAGTTTTTCTTCAAGGATTTCTATGCCAATTCCTTTTATAAATTGTAGTATGCGGTTTATATCGTTCATGTTTACTTGGGAATTAAGTCACAATACCAAAATCCGTAATCAAAAGCGGTTGCATCTGTATTGCTGTTACAAGCCGTATTGGAACTTTCGGTTTTTGGTCGTTCGTATTTACGATGCACAATTTCACCAATTTCGAATGCAATCGGTTGTGAGAAAATCGGACCATCAAAAGTAAAGGTATGAAATTCACCGTTTTCTCCACAAACATCTACATTATCAGGTAAGTCATTAATGAATTGTTCGTCAATAATCCTACCCACAAAACTTTGATCCAAATAACGCTCATTCACACAGGTAACGATGGTTTTGAATCCTAAACTCAAAAATTCCTGAATCAAAGCCGAAGTATCTTTTTTCCATAAAGGGAACACGCCATCAATATCTGCAACAGCTAATTTTTCTTCACGATACTTCCGTAAATCTTCTAAAAAAATGTCACCAAATACCGAATGGGTAACTCCAGCCGATTGAAGTTCAAGCATTTTATTTTTCATGACTTCATCATAAACTTCCATAGTTGGCATCTCAGGAATTTCTAATTTATGAAGTGGTAATCCGATGCTTTTGGCTTGTGCTTCAAGCAATACCACACGAACGCCATGCATGGAAATACGCTGGTATTGTGTATTAATACTGGTCAGTAATCCGATGATATCATATTCTTCTTCTTGTAAAATTTTATATAATGCGAGCGCCGAATCTTTTCCGCTACTCCAGTTAAATATGGCTTTTGGTTTCAAATCATGCTAATTTTGGGAGTAAACTTACAAAAAAGTCAAATGTTACTTTGTACATTTGGACTTCAATTACATTATAATGAAATATATTTTTCTATTCGCTTCTATATTTTCTTTTGCTCAGCAGCATTCAAAAGTGGATTTTGTATCACTAAATGCTTTGGTGAAACCGAATGCCATTGAAAAAACGGTTAACGGGGAATTGACTTATACGTTTAAAGTAAATACCATGCTGGATACGATAAAAATCGATGCTGTTAAGATGGAATTCAATGATGTGAAAATTAACGGTAAGTCGGTGCAATTCAAAAATTCGGGTAAAGCACTGCTTTTGTTTGAAGGTTATAAGAAAGGGAAAAATACACTGACATTCGGTTATTCGGCAAAGCCAAAACAAACCATGTATTTTGTTGGTGATATTAGTTTTGAAAACAATCAGATCTGGACTCAAGGACAAGGGAAATATACATCACATTGGTTGCCTAGTTTCGATGATGTTAACGAAAAATTGGTATTTAATATCGCAGTAGAATTCCGCAATGATTACCAAGTATTATCTAATGGAATGCTGAAAGGGGTTAGTTATAATTCGAAAGGAAATCTGAAAACATGGCAATACCAGATGAAAAAGCCAATGAGTTCGTATTTAGCCATGTTGGCCATCAGTAAGTACGATAAATACGAACAAAAATCGAATTCAGGTATTCCGTTGGAGTTGTATTTAAAACCGAAAGACGCCGCAAAGTTTGGCCCAACCTATAAATATTCTAAAGAGATTTTTGATTTTCTGGAAAAAGAAACCGGGGTGAAATACCCATGGCAAATATACAAACAGGCGCCGGTTGACGATTTTTTATATGCTGGAATGGAAAACACTTCGACAACATTGTTTTCTCAGGAATTTGTAGTGGATGAAATCGGTTATAACGATATGAACTATGTAAACATCAATGCACATGAGCTGGCACATCATTGGTTCGGCGATTTGATCACGGCTAAATCATCAAAACACCACTGGCTACAGGAAGGGTTTGCAACCTACTATGCTTTGTTGGCGGAAAGAGAATTGTTTGGAGAAAATTATTTCCAATTTGAATTGCTGAAATATGCGGAAGAATTACAGAACGCAGCTAAATACGATACTATTCCGGTAATGAATGAAAAAGCAAGCACCTTGTCATTCTATAAAAAAGGAGCGTGGGCTTTGCATTATTTACGTGAAAATATTGGTGCTGAGAACTTCAGGAAAGTGGTAAAAACTTATCTGAAAAAATACCAGTATAAGAACGTGGAAACGGAAGATTTTTTAGCTGAAGTCAGAAAGGTAACCGATTTTGATACGGCTAAATTTCAAAAAGAATGGCTGGAATCCACAATTTTTAATAAGGATTTGGCCATTAGTGTTTTAAGTCAGAATAAAACGATATATACGTATTTCGAATTGCAGAAAATGGAACCGAATCCATTAGAAATAAAGAAAAACAACTTTGTGAGTGTCTTGTATTCGGATGCTTATTTTCCATTGAAACAGGAAGTGTTGTACCAATTGGAAAAAGTACCTTTTGAAGAAAAGAAAATGTTTTTGCAACTGGCATTGCAGTCTAATGATATCAACGTGCGTCAGGCATTGGCGCAAACTATGAACGAAATTCCGTTGGAATTCAAAGCGGAATATGAATCGTTGTTGAATGACAATTCGTACCGTACCAGAGAAATCGTTTTACAGCAATTATGGTCAAAATTTCCTGAAGACAGAATGCGTTACTTGGAATTGTCTAAAAATTGGGAAGGGAACAATGATAAAAACCTGCATATAATCTGGCTTACTTTGGCTTTGGCAACAAAGGAGTATAGCAACGAAAATAAAAGGGAGTTTTATAATGAATTGATCACTTTGGCTTCTACAGAATACGACGGAACCGTACGTCAAAATGCGTTGGAAGTATTATTGCAAATTAATCCTTCAGATGAAAAGGTATTGACTTATTTACTGAATGGAACAACACATCATAAATGGCAATTCGTGAAATTTGCCAAGGACAACATCCGTAAACTGATTAAAAAACCACAATTTAAAACGCAATTGGAAGGGTTGTTGCCTAATTTACCGGAACGCGAACAAAACTTCCTTAAGAATGAATTGAAATAAAAAATCCCCTCAAGTGAGGGGATTTTTCGTTATATAATCTGTGTTACTTCTTTCTTCAAATACGCTAAAGCAATTGTGGTAGCCGAATCAGAATCCAATAAATCACTTAGAATAGTTTCTCTTAATTTATCGGCACTGGTAACTTTATCACTCATATTCGTTTTTCTGATTTTCTGAATGATTGTGTTTTTAGCGGTTAAAATGACATTCCAGCAATCATCGGTAATATAAATCTGTTGTGTCAAATTGTGTTCGAATTCCTGCTCGATATGATCAATCAAATACGATTCATATAAATTTTTGTCTTGCGACATAGGAACTACTCTAATCAACAATTTAGAAGGGTTAATACGCTCTAAAAATAAAGCCATACGCTCATAAGCCTGTAACTTCAATGGCAATGCATCTTTTTGGGTGTTTCTGAGCAATAAATGATGTCTTCTTTTTTCCTCATTATTGAAAAATGATTGGAAAAGATAATAAGCAACACCTCCTGTAATTACTGAGGGTAAAGTATAAGCTGCAATTTCAAAAATTTTTGTTGTATCCATATTTTTTTTAATTGTTATTTTTTTTGAACCAATAATACATTGGAATTCCCAAAAGTATTAGTAATAATCCTAATCCTGCTTCACGGGGTCTTGTTATTATTGTGTTGATAAATAAAGCAAAACAAAATAATACAAACACAGCAGGAATAATAGGGTATCCCCAAACTTTATAAGGCCTTTCAACTTCTGGCATTTTTTTACGCAAAACAAAAACACCAAACGCGGTACTACCATAGAAAATGAATATTGCAAAAATAATCATATCCGTCAATTGGTCAAATGTTCCTGATAAAACTAATAAGCTGGCCCATATACCTTGAAAAAGTAACGAATTGGAAGGTACTTGTTTAGCGTTTAATATTGATGCTTTTTTAAAGAAAAGATTTTCCCTTGCCATAGCATAATAGGTTCTGCAACTCGCTAAAATAGTCATATGTGTACAGCCTAAAGTGGTAATTAGTATTAGAATGGAAATGAAAATTTTTCCAGTTTCTCCCCAGATTTTTTCAATTGCACTAATTGCAGCAATGCCATTTGATTCTGTGGTAATTTGAATCAATTCATTTTTGGATAATAGACCCAGAAAGATAAAGTTTACCAATAAATAGATGACAATAACAATTAAAACTCCAATAGCAATTCCTTTAGGGATGTTTCGATGCGGATTTTTAATTTCTCCTCCAAGAAATCCTACTGAAGCCCAACCTTGATAAGCCCAAAAGGCTGCTAACATGGCGGTGAAAAAGGTGCTTAAAGTAAGGGTGTTTTGTTGGTTTTCTAAAGAAAAAACGGAACTGAAATCAGCTTTACCACTATAGCTCCCTGAAATTACTATAGTTGAAATACCTATCAAAACCAGTAAAAGAATATAACTGCTTATTTTAGTGCCAAATTTAACACCAAGTGTATTAATCCAAGTTAATACTACGATTAGGATAATTGCGGTTAGTTTTACTGTAAAATTCTCAAAAGGGAAAAAGACATTGAATAGGGAAAATGATTTTAATCCGGGTAATAATTCGGGAATTGAAATGATCTTATTTAGCGATTGTGAAAAAACGTAGGCAAGTGAAGAAATTGCTGCAGTTTGAACAATACTAAAAGCGGTCCATCCATACATGAAAGCAAAAAATTTGTTGTAAATTTTTTTATAATAGGAATATTCTCCTCCTGTTGCCGATAATAATCCTGCTATTTCAGCATTACATAAAGCGCCAAAAAGAGTTATGATTCCCGCACAAAGCCATGCTATCAAAACCCAAAATGAGGAGTTTAATTCGGTCATCATGGGTGCAACCTTTTTATAAACTCCTGATCCTAATACGTTTCCGATAACAATCACGATGACACTGCCAAGACCTAGAGCTCTGTTTAATTCTGTACGGCTTTCCATTTGTAAATTTTTACTAATATAATTTTTTTTAAGTAAAATAGGCTAAAACAAATATTCATATCATGTTGTAATTCAAATATAGGAAGCGTATTTTTGACGTTTTCGTTTTTGAGTATGATTCAGCAGATTATAGAGAAGTTAAATGACGCACAGAAAGCCCCTGTTTTACAGAAAGATGGGCCAATGATTGTGATAGCCGGAGCAGGTTCGGGAAAAACACGTGTTCTAACAGTTCGTATCGCTAACCTGATGAGTCAGGGAGTGGATGCGTTTAATATTTTGTCCCTGACTTTTACCAATAAAGCAGCACGTGAAATGAAAAAACGTATTGCGGATATTGTAGGTAACAGTGAAGCCAAAAACTTGTGGATGGGAACATTCCACTCGGTTTTTGCCAAAATCCTTAGAATTGAAGCAGATAAATTAGGCTATCCGTCCAATTTTACCATTTATGACTCTCAGGATTCTACCCGTTTAATTGGACAGATTATCAAAGAGATGCAGCTGGACAAGGACATCTATAAACCCAAACAGGTTTTCGGACGTATCTCTCAATACAAAAACAGTTTAATTACTGTGAAAGCTTATTTCAATAACCCCGAATTACAAGAGGCTGATGCGATGAGTAAAAAGCCGCGTATGGGAGAAATTTATCAGAATTATGTGGAACGATGCTTCAAAAGTGGTGCCATGGATTTTGATGATTTACTATTGAAAACCAATGAATTGTTAACTCGTTTTCCTGATGTATTGATGAAATACCAGGATCGTTTCCGATACATTCTGGTGGATGAGTACCAAGATACCAACCATTCCCAATATTTAATTGTACGCGCATTATCCGATCGTTTCCAAAACATTTGTGTGGTGGGTGACGATGCCCAAAGTATCTATGCTTTCCGCGGAGCAAATATCAACAATATCCTGAATTTCCAAAAGGATTATGAAGGGGTGCAAATGTATCGCCTGGAACAGAATTACCGCTCGTCCAAGAATATCGTGGAAGCAGCGAATAATGTAATTGATAATAATAAAACAAAGCTGGACAAGATTGTTTGGACAGCGAATGAGGACGGACCCAAAATCAAAGTGCACCGAAGCCTGACCGATGGGGAAGAAGGGCGTTTTGTAGCTTCTACCATTTTTGAAGAAAAGATGCAGAAGCAAATGCATAACGGGCAATTTGCGATTCTGTATCGTACTAATGCACAATCCCGCGCCATGGAAGATGCGTTGCGTAAACGTGATATTCCCTACCGTATTTATGGCGGATTGTCTTTCTATCAGCGCAAAGAAATCAAGGATGTATTGTGTTACCTGCGTTTAGTGGTGAACCCAAAAGACGAAGAAGCTTTAGTACGTGTAATCAATTATCCGGCAAGAGGTATTGGAGATACAACCGTGGAAAAACTGACCGTAGCTGCCAATCACTACAAACGTTCCATTTTTGAAGTAATGGAGCATATTGATAAAATTGATCTGAAACTGAATTCGGGAACAAAACAGAAGTTGCAGGATTTTGTAACGATGATCAAAAGTTTCCAAATCATCAATGAAAATCAGGATGCTTTTGTACTTACTGAACATGTAACGAAAAAAACAGGTTTAATTCAGGAATTGAAAAAAGACGGAACGCCGGAAGGTATTGCCCGTATTGAAAATATCGAAGAATTATTAAACGGTATCAAAGATTTTACGGAAGGACAGAAAGAAGTGGACGGTGCACGTGGTGCTTTATCAGAATTCTTGGAAGATGTGGCTTTGGCAACCGATTTAGATAACGATACTGGTGATGATGACCGTGTGGCATTAATGACAATTCACTTGGCGAAAGGTTTGGAATTTCCAACGGTTTTCATCGTGGGAATGGAAGAAGATCTATTTCCAAGCGCCATGAGTATGAATACCCGAAGTGAACTGGAAGAGGAACGCCGCTTGTTCTATGTGGCATTAACCCGCGCCGAACATCAGGCGTATCTAACCTATGCACAGTCACGCTATCGTTGGGGGAAACTGGTAGACAGCGAACCGTCTCGTTTTATTGAGGAAATCGACGGTCAATACCTGGAATACTTAACACCAACCGAAAATAATTACCGTTACAAACCAAGTATCGATGTGGATATCTTCGGTGATGTGGATAAATCCAAATTACGTCTGAGTAAACCTGTGGCTGGAACGCCGCCTAAATATGTATCCGATAACGCACCCAAACCGAACTTGAATATCCGCAAACTGAAACCGGTTTCAGGACAAGCGCCATCTTCAGGTGCTGCTAATTTGTTTGACAGCAAACTAACAGTTGGCAATGTAGTCATGCACGAACGCTTTGGTAAAGGTCAAGTACTTAACCTTGAAGGTGTTGGCGCCGATAAAAAAGCGGAAATCAAATTTGAAGTGGGTGGCATCAAAAAGCTATTACTGCGATTTGCCAAACTGGATGTGATTGGGTAATACTTTATGGAAAAAGTAAAAAAGGAAAGCAAGCAGGAAAAAAGAAAGCGGATTAAAGAGGAGGAGAAGAAAGAAAAGCTGTATTATAGAATATTTATCGGTTTCTGTATACTGAACGTTGTGCATTACTGGTTTTTTGAAGAAGAAACTATAGGATATGACTATAGGTATAACCTTTATATCTTTTGGATTCCAACACTTTTAGGCGTTTTTATTACTTTAAAGTTATCTTTTTTTAAAGAGTATTGGAAAGAGTTTCTTTTAGGACTGAAAGAAGAAACTAGACTTAGAATGAAGATGTTTTATTGCATCGTAATGTTGTTTGCCGTTTTTATTTTTTCCTATATTTTTTTCGGATTTACAGCTAATGCAATTTGGAATCATTTAAACATAAAAGAATCTGAAAAGCACACTGTTGAGACATTAAAATTGCCTGTAGAAAGATTTTCAAGAAGAGGAGGTAAAGGAACTTCAAATGGAATAGGATTCTATTTTAATGGTAATTACGAAAAAATTAAAACCAGTTATGATGATGTTAAACTATATCTGGATCAGGCACCCCAAGATTACTATGTGATTTTGGAAGTTAAAAAAGGACTATGGAACTATTACTTAGTTCAAAATTGGGATCTGGTTAAAAAATAAAAGTACTTCAAATAGTTTACACTGAAGATCAAACTACTAAGCTTTATTCTTTTAGTAAACACGAAATCTCTTGTTAAAACGGTATAAAATTTGTGGTAATTGGGCTCAACCAATGTAACAACCAAATTTTATGATTTCAAACCAAACCCTCAAGCAAAGTAACTGGGTTACTAAATTTCTTGTATCTTTTTTGTCCATAGTAGGAACAGTAAATATGATGCTGTTTATAGTACTGCCTTTGTTGTCTTTTAAATTGTCTAAGTATATTTTGCCCTTTGGACTAGGATGCCTTGCATTAGCCATTCTGTTTTCAATAGGTTTTTCAATGTATTGGCACATAAAAGAAAAGAAAGGAAGTTGTAATTCCGAAAAATGGCATTTATGGCTTACCTCATTGCTGCGCTATTGGATGGCATTGCAAATTTCAATTTTTGGATTTGAAAAATTGCTGGGAATAAACTTTGCACCTTCTTTTAGTGCAAACGATACTGCTGCAGGTCTTTTAGACGGCCAACAACTCACGTGGATTTACTATAGTTATTCTTTCGGTATTTCCGTCGTAGTAGCTTTTTTCCAAATTGTAGGCGGTTATTTATTGCTTTTCAGAAGAACTATTCTAATGGGTGTTGCCATGTTATTACCGGTAATGTTCAACATTTTGTTAATTAATATCTTTTATGGTATTGGACCAATTACTACGTTTACTGCTTTATCAATGGTGTTGGGCTTAGGGTATTTATTATACCAGAGAAAAGAGGAAATTATAGCCTTGTTTAAAAATTTTGAAAATAACTTGCCTTCGGTGGGAAGCAGTACTTTTAGAAATATGGCAAGAATTTTATGCGTCATAATTCCGATAGTATTTCTGGTTCAATACAAAAGCAATGTGTATGCATCTTCTAAATATTTCGGTAAATGGAAGGTAGCAACCATGAAACGCAATGGAAAATTGATTGCAGAAGATGCCTGGGAAAAGGATACTACGGCTTGGAAAAACATCTATTTCGAAGAAAGAGGTAAAATACTATGTACTCCTAATCCTTATAAGTATGATGATAATACTTCAATTTTGTTGAAATATGAATACAACAAGGAGAAAGACGCCATTAAGGTGATTTCTTATGAGAAAAACCCAAAACAACCGGATACCATCCCTGTTCAAATTAATAAGTTTCAAAACAATAGTATGGAATGGAATATGATATTTCATAACGATACCATCCAAATGCAATTGAAAAAGGAGTTGTAATAAGTAAGAAAAAGCGTAACTTTAAGCTTTCAATGTTAAACTTTTAAACCTGAAAATGGCTCAATTCATTAAAATATACCCGGAAAACCCCAACGAAAAGGAAATCGCTAAAGTAGTAAAAACGTTACGTGATGGTGGTTTGGTGATCTATCCTACCGATACTGTGTATGGTTTAGGTTGCGATATAACAAACACCAAAGCGTTGGAACGTATAGCAAAAATCAAAGGAATTAAACTCGATAAAGCCAATTTTTCTTTTGTTTGCTCTGATTTGAGCAACATATCCGATTATATCAAACAAATAGATACATCTACTTTTAAGATTCTGAAAAGGGCTTTGCCTGGTCCATATACTTTTATTCTACCCGGTAATAACAGCCTTCCGAAGGAATTTAAAAAGAAAACTACCGTAGGTATCCGTGTACCGGATAATAACATCGCTCTCGAAATTGTACGTCAGCTGGGAAATCCAATCGTTTCGACTTCCATCCATGATGAAGATGAAATTATTGAATATACAACCGACCCGGAACTGATTTTCGAGAAATGGCAGAATTTAGTCGATATAGTGATTGATGGAGGATATGGAGATAACGAACCATCGACCATTATCGATTTATCTGAAGGTGAACCTGTCGTAATCCGTGAAGGTAAAGGAAGCCTCGATATTCTTTAGTTGTCAGTCTCAGTCTCAGTCTCAGCCATAATTGTCATCACAATTTTAATATAATTATATAAAATTAAAAACGCCTTGAATTTTTTCAAGGCGTTTTTTTCTGTATACTGTTACTGAGACTGAAAACTAATATTACTTGCTCAAACTTTTCATTTCTTTCTCAATCATATCATAAAACTGATCGATCTTAGGCATAATGATAATACGTGTTCTTCTGTTTTTAGCTTTGTTTTCCGGAGTATCATTTTCCGCTAAAGGAATATAGAAACTTCTTCCTGCTGGAATCAATTGCTTCGGATTTACTCCTAAATCATTATGTAACACACGTACAATCGATGTGGATCTTTTT
>DATEDY010000138.1:0-9237 GCA_035281405.1 Flavobacterium sp. | reverse complement strand
CAAGTGTACAATAACATCATGGAATACGGTAATACAACGGCAGCGTCTATTCCAATTGCCTTGACTGAAGCTTGGGAAAAAGGTAAAATCAAAGAAGGCGATACAGTGGTATTAGCTGCATTTGGTTCAGGATTTACTTGGGCGAGTGCTATTATCAAGTGGTAATTGATGAAAAAATCAATTGTCATCCTTGCTGTTTTTGCATTGAGTTGCGGAAAACCTGCTTTTAATTCTAAATGGATGGAGGAAAAGGCGCCAGAGCGATTTCAGGCGCGTTTTGAATCTTCTCAAGGAGATTTTGAGGTGGAATTTACCAGAGAATTATCTCCTAAAGCAGTAGATAGGGTTTACCAGCAAATCAGGCATCAATTTTATGATGGTATCGTGTTTTACAGAGTGGTTCCTAATTTTGTGGCACAATTTGGCCATATGGATTCTACGGCAACGGCTAATAATTGGGACCGTTATAAAGTCGTAGATGAACCTGTAAAAGGAAGTAATGTGAAAGGAACGATCAGTTTTGCGCGTTCCGGTCCAGATTCAAGAGGCAATCATTTGTTCATCAATTTAAAAGATAACAAGCGTTTGGATACCGTTGCTTTTAACAGGGTAAAAGGATTTCCAGCATTGGGAAAAGTGACCAAAGGAATGGAAGTAGTTGAAAAGCTATATTCAGGATATGGGAATGAAACGATGAAAGTATATGATACTTTAGCCGTCAAACGAAAGGAGTTCATGAAGAAGTTTCCAAAATTAGACTCGATTAAAAGAGCTTATATAGTTAAATAAAAAACCTCGATGGAAATCGAGGTTTTTTATTTGTTTTAGCAGGCATTAGAATAATCCTCCGCCACCACCTTGTGTTTCGTTTTGATCACGTTGCTTGCGTTGCATTGCTCTGTTTTTTCCACCACCAAAGTTGTAGTTGATACCAGCGTAGAACGTTTGGCTTTCCCAGTAAAATGCTCCGTATTGTCTGTAAGGAATTCTTCCGTCAAAGGCAAAACGCATGTTTTCAAAGATGTCGTTGTAACGTAAAGTGATCGTTCCTTTTCCTTTTAGAATGTTGTATGTTGCTCCAATATCAGCTTTGTACATTGATTTTCTTTCACCTTGTAGACTTAAATCACGACCTCTGAACATTCCGAATAACTGGAAACGTAAATTTTTAGAAGCTGTGAAAGTATTGTTCATACGTGCATTGAAAGTAGTCACATCAATTTCTTTTTTCTCGTATTCTTCAGTGATTCCATTTTGAACAATACCTCTTACGGTTTTGAAATAAGAATCGGCACTGATGTTGGCTCCCCACCATTTCGTGAATTTTAAATTAGCAGAAGCTTCTACACCGTATGCATTGTTGTCTTTGAAATTATCCCAAGATAAAATTCTTCTGACTTCATTATTAGGGTCAATATAAGTAACTCTTGAAATCTCATCGTTGATTCTTCTGTAGAAAACACCAGTTGTAACTGTACCTATTTTCATTGTACGGGTATAGTTCACCTCAAATGAATTTGTAAATTGAGGTACTAAAGAAGGATTTCCTCTTGATTCGATAGTTGGAGTAGTCCATTCACGAATTGGGTTAATTTGTCCAATACTTGGTCTGTCTACTCTTCTTGAATAGTTGAAATTGAATGAGTTTTTTTCATTCGGAGAATAATTAATGAAGGCCGAAGGATAAATAGTAAAGATATCATCCTCAACATTTCTTTGGTCGTTTTCACTTGGGGTGGTAGATACCGTTTGGAAATCAGCTTCCAAGTTGTAAACTTCTGCTCTAAACCCTAACTGAGCGCTCCATTTGTCCCATTTTTTACTGTAATTGGTATATAAAGCATGAATATCTCTTTTGAAAGTGAATTCATTTTCTGCTAAATAGTCAGGAGTACGACTGTTGTCGAAATCACTCGATGTATCTTGAAATCTTGATTCAAAACCAATCTCAAGCTTTACTTTTTCTGATATAGGATTGGTATAATCAATATTGAACTGTGTATAGTTAGTTTCGGTTTTAATATCGTTATTGCTGAATGTTGTTTCAGTTGGGCCAAATAAAGTGTCTACATAATCAGTATTTTCCTCATTGTTTGTATTGGAAAAATTCGCCTGAAATTCTATGTTTTCGCCTTTTTTCTCGAAATCGTGTTTGAAAACTAAATCATAGGTTTGATTTTTATTTTCGTTTTCGTTGATGGATGTTTGAAAAGAATCACGGGTATCAGGACCATCTACTAAATAATCGACATCGGTTCGGCTGTTACCGTCTAAATGGGTTAAATTCTGATTAGTATAAGCGGATAATGTATTTTTATCATCAATATAGTAGTCAAAACCTAATTTGAACAAATGTGAATTGTTTTTGTTTCTGAATCTGAAATCTTGTTCGCTTTCTCTTGTTGGGTTCTCAGAATTTACAAATCCGTGGTTAGCATTCAATCCGTGGTTGAAACCATAGTTGGTGTAGAGATTTACTTTTCCAACTTTATAATTCAGATTTAAAGCGGAGTTTGTTTTAGGCGTGATACCAAATGTTACTCCGGTATTGATGCTTCCGTTGAAACCTGTATTGGCATTTTTGTGTAAAATGATATTGATGATACCACTCATTCCTTCAGGATTGTATTTTGCCGAAGGATTGGTGATTAATTCTACTTGTTTGATAGATGATGACGGAATTTGTTGTAATAATTGGCCTACCTCAATATTAGATGGTTTTCCGTCAATCAATACTCTTACATTACTGTTACCGCGTAAAGAAATTTCTTTGGTTTGTGCATCAACACTTAACGTGGGGATGTTGTTTAGCATTTCGGAAGCTGTTGTTCCGGAAGCCACTAAATCTTTACCAACATTCACTACTTTGCGGTCAATCTTCTGTTCGATAGTTGATCGTTCTTTAACTATGGCTACTTCATTTAACTGAGTTGCTTCTTCTTCCAAAGCGATGGTTTTCAGTGAAATGGTTTTGTCTCCGTCAGAAAGTGTAAACGTAGAGGTATATTTTTTGAAGCCAATGTATTGTACTTCAACCGTTAGTTGTTTCAGAGGAAGATTTCCCACAGTGAAACTACCGTTATCTTTGGTAATTCCGCCCGAAATAACTTTTCCCTCATCTCTCACCGAAATGGTAGCGTAAGGGATTGGTTCACCGGTTTTCTTTTCGATAACTTTACCGTTTATACTACCAGGAAGGAGTGTGGCAGGTACGGAAGTTTGTGCATGCATACTAACGAATTGCGCTAATAAGCAAATGATTAAAATTTTGAATTTCATCGTTAAATAAGTTTGATTACGATTGATGATTGCTTTTTTATGTTTTGGAAAGTAAAAGTGCTGACAAATTTACAATCTACTAGACACTGACTAGCTCTGTTTGTTACAGTTTTAAGAAATGTTTAACATGCTAAAAAAGAGAATCCCCTGAAGAAATAACTCCAGAGGATAATCAACTAATTAACCAAACCCAATATTTTTAGAACATACCGCCTCCCTTTGATTCGTTTTGTTCTCTTTGTTTACGTTGCATCGCTTTGTCTTTTCCACTACCGAAATTGTAGCTGAAATTCAGGTTGACCGTCTGGTTTTCCCAACGAAATTTACCGTTGATTTTTGCAGGATCTTCACTGTGAAAACGTTCTTTCATGATGTTGAAAACATCATTGTAGCGAACACTCACTGTTCCTTTTCCTTTTAATACATTCAAACGTGCACCTAAATCGGTTTTCCACATGCTTTTATTTGTAAACTGTAAATGTCTTGCTCCGCCTCTATACATGGTAAACCAGATTAATCGGAAATCTTTTGTCACTTTAAATGTGTGGTTCATTCTTGAATTGAATAAAACGGCATTGATTTCTTTGTCAACTAAATCACCATTTCTGTCTTCAATGATTCCTTTATTGTTTTTGAAATAGCTGTCCACTCCAAAGTTTACATTCCACCATTTGTTGAAATCTAAGTTTCCTGAAACTTCTACACCATATTCTGTATTGTAATCAAAATTGGTAAAAGTTAATAGGCTTTTGGTTTCATCATACGGATTTGTTGTTAATACTTGTGAAATGTCATCTTTAATGTATCTGAAGAATGCTCCTGATGTAATTGAACCTATTTTTACCTTACGAGTATAATTTACTTCAATTGAATTAGTAAACTGAGGCTTTAAATCTGAATTACCAATTTGTTCTACCGTTGGACCGCTCCATTGTCTGATTTCGTTAACCTGTTGCATGTTTGGTCTGTCCACTCTTCTTGAATAATTAAAGTTGAAGGTGTTTTTCTCAGAAGGTGTATAGGTAAAGAATGCCGAAGGATACACAGTGAAAATATAATCTTTAAATGTTTTGTCTTCCTGGCCTTCTTTTTTGAATGTTCCGTTTACGTCATAGCTTTCAAAACGCAAACCTAACTGGTAGCTCCATTTTCCAATTTGACTGTTGTAATTAGCATAAGCCGATTGAATATTTCTGTTGAATTCAAAATCAGAATCGTAAGTGTTATTGATGTCGAATTTGTTTTTTGTACCGTCAATTCTACTTTCTAATCCTAATTCAATTTTTGATGTTTCTGTTAACGGACTTGCATAATCTACATTGGCAATGAAATTTTTACCGTCTCTGGTTACATAATTTGTTTTGGTTAAATTATTGTTCTCATCTCTAAAGTCACTGTCTTCTGGGCTTTCACTCAAATTGTAATTCAACTCGATGTCCAATGTTCTTTCTGGTTTTTCAAATTGATGTTTGTAAGCTAAATTGTAAGTTTGATCTTTATCGTTTGATCTTGATGTTTGTATTTGTGTTACATCGGTAGCCGGTCCGGTCAAATAGTCAATTCTGTTTCCAAATGTCATGAAAGGATTACTGAATGACTGGATTGTATAAAATGATAACGTGTTTTTGTCATTGATGTAAAAATCTACACCAGATTTTGTGAAATGATTTTTGTTGAATTCACGGATATCAAAGTAGGCATCGTAATTATTTACATCGTCATAATTTCTCCAGTTAATTTTTCCACTGTTGATGTATTTTCCGTGATTTAAAGAGTAATTAGTGTAGAAATTGAATTTATTCACTCTGTAATTTAAATCAATTGATCCATTGAATTTTGGTGCCTTTGCAAAGGTAACGCCAGTATTGATATTTCCGTTAAAACCTAATTTAGCATTTTTGTTCAATACAATGTTGATAATACCGCTCATTCCTTCTGGATTGTATTTTGCAGATGGATTGGTAATTAATTCGATTTGTTTGATTGAAGTCGAAGGAATTTGTTGTAAAGCTTGATAAGCTGTAAGATTGGAAGGTTTTCCGTTGATGAAGATTTTTACATTTTCGTTACCTCTTAAGCTCACCGTATTGTTTTGCTGATCGATGGATACCGAAGGAATGTTGTTCATAATTTCCGCAGCTGTTGCTCCGGCCGAAATTAAATCTTTACCAACAGTAATTACTTTTCTGTCAATTTTTTGCTCTACTGAAGATTTTTCTTTAACAACACTGACTTCATTTAGCATTTTAGCTTCTTCTTCGAGAAAAATGTTTTTTAGATTGAGTGTTTTGTTTTCATTATCTAGAGTTATGATGGTTTCATATTTTTTGTAACCCATGAATACAACTTCTATAGATAATGATTTAAGAGGTAAATTCCCTATCGAGAATGTTCCATTGTCTTTTGTCATACTTCCTGTTATGACTTTTCCGTCTTCTTTAATAGTTACAGAGGCATACGATAACGGTTCGTTGTTTCTTTTATCTATAACTTTTCCAGTAACATTTCCCGGTGCAGATAAACCAGCAGGAGGTGTTGAAGTCTGGGCTTGTAAAGTGGCTACTTGTGCCAAAATACAAATGATGATTGCTTTTAATCTCATGATTTTAAATTTGATTGATGATGATTTCTGGGACAAATGTATAAATAATTTAGAACTATGCAAAACAAAGTACTATTTTTTTTATTTAACTATTGTTTGCATAGTAGTATGTGATTTGTGTTTTTTGTTACAGAATTTTCTAAAAAAAAATGAGCTTGTTCAAAACAAGCCCATTTTATAAGGTTTTCCGAAGATTATCGTTTTAAGGTGAAGTGTGATTTGAATGTTTTGTTCTTTCCTTTTTCAGTAAATTCGACTGTAAACCAATAATCCGTTGAAGGTAAAGGTTGGTCATTATATGTTCCGTCCCATCCTGGAGTGGTAGGAGTAATGCTTTTAATTAATTTACCATAACGGTCAAAAATACTGATGGCAGCATTCGGATTGGTCGAAATTAAATCGGGAATATTCCAAGTTTCATGATAACCATCACTGTTAGGAGTGAAATATTTAGGATAATTGATAATAACAGCTGTTAAAGGTGCCGGGGAACAATGTCCGTTTTTATCTCTTACTGAAACGGTATGTTCGCCTGGAGCAACATTATAAAAAATATTACTGTCTTGATATGGCCCATTGTCCAATTGGTATTCATAATTTCCCGAACCAACTCCTAAAACATTTACTTCTATGTATGTTGGGTTTTCAAATGCGTCACTATAAATGATCTCCAAGTATGGAGCATATTTAGTTACTCTGGTGGAAATTGTTCTGGAACAATTGGTTGTATTGTTGGTAACGGTAACGGAATAATCACCTACTAAATTGGTAGTTACGGCCCCAGAATTGTTGCCGAAAGGTGCTCCGTTATATGTCCAAACGTAAGTATAACCAGAACTCAATCCTGTGTTTAAAGTAACGCTGTTTAATATAGTTCCTGTTTCATAATCTTCACAGATAAAGTATTCCGGATCTAAAACTGGATTTGGAAGTGCATTGATAATAAGATTTACTTGTACAACATCAAAACAAGCATTGGTTGAAGTGGTATTGTTGATACGCACCCAAATAGCATCATTATATGGTGTTTCATTTTCATAAGTGGAAGGATTCGCAATGGCGTTTGTTCCTGCATTGGCGTCAGCTAGTGATGTATAATAGCTGAAAGAGAAATCAGTCGCGGGAGTTTGTGCACCTAATACCTGACTTTGTACTTCGGTAATCAAATCAAAACGATAAATTCCATCATTGTTGCCAAAATCATCACATTTCGAAGCAATTGTTGCTGGGTTTGCAACTGGTTCCGCAACAATATTGACGATAAAATCACTTTGATCCTGACATGTTGGTGAAAAAGGTGCGTTGCCTCTAATGTAAATGATGTTGGCGCCCGGTGTATTGATTATAGCATTGGAAGCTAATAAGTTTCCATTATTGTCATAATAGCTTTCACCTGTACCTAAACTGCCTGGATTTAATTGATAACTGCTGCAGGTGTTGGGGACGTCGGCTAATTCTGTTACATTGTACAGGCTAATCGGAATTTCTCTTTCTACAAAACAATTTGGAGTGGTTCCTGTTTCCGCGTACACAAATATAGATGCAGGCGGTAAATTGTTGATGTCGTAAGTCGTAATCGGAATTACAACTCTACCTCCAGGATTGTTAATGGATTGATTGTAATAACTTCCCACTGTCAATGCTGGTAATGTGAAACTATCACAATAATTGAAAGCAGTCGGTAACGAAGGATCTAAAACAGGAGTATCATTGATTGTAATGGTAAATGTACTCTCATCTCTACAACTGAAACGTACATTGGTTTCGGTATAAATATAAAGAGGAGAAACCACATTTGCCGAAGTATAAACCGTTCCGGCCGGAATTAAATTTCCAGGATGCGGATTAGTAGGATTCGGATCCATTGGAGCATCATAATAGAAGTTATTTGCAGGCAATGCTGGTAGCGTATAACTATCACAATGTACTTGATTTTGGAATACCGGAGCTCTGAAGCTGTCAAAATCTATTTCAAATGAATTCTCGCTGAAACAGTTGGGGTCATTTGGATTTGCGGCATAGATATAAATGGTTTTGATGAGATTGACCATGTCGTCGTTCGCATTTAAATCACTGGCATCTATAACAAAATCGGTTATTAAATTCTGTCCGTTTGGATCATCATAGTAATTACCGTTAGCCAAAGGTGTCAATGTATAACTATAACATACTTCCTGACGTCCTCTGGAATCAATTATTGGCCTTTGATTGATTGTAATTGTCCAAGGGATTTCGTTGTAACAAACTGGAGTCAATGCCATTGTTGATTCTTTATAAATCCAGATGGTATTTGTTGCTGTAATTGCATTTCCGGGGAATAATTCGATATTACCAGATGTTGCCGGCCCTCCTTGTTGTACAAAGTATCTTCCTCCATCAGGATTAACAGGCAGTGTATACGTTTCACATGCCGCTACAGGAGCTTGTGTTGCTAATGTTGGTTGATGGAAGGTAATATTGAAGAAATCATCATTGGTACATGCTGCTCCGGGAACATAATGATAAATTGTTGTGTTTTGATTGATGTCAAAAGGTGTTGTAATTACATTTCCGCCTCCGTTAGGAGCGTCTCTGAATTCACCAACTGGCGGAGCTGTTAGTTGATATGGTGCGGTACAAAGATCTACATTAGTAAAATTTAAACTGCCAATGTAAACTGAGAAAACCGAAATTACCGAACGACAGATATTATTCTCTGCAAAAGCATAAACTACAGTGGTTGTGGTTATTGGAAATGTTAAAGGAGTATAGGTATTGGTTCCTGAATCATAAGTGTAATAATTTGCTGTTCCAACATTGGTGTTAATTGTTGGCAGAGAATTTACCTGATTACAGTCAAAAAGATTGCTAAATGTATTGCTGATCGTTGGTGTTTGATAAATGGTAATATCAAAATCACTGGCTATCGGTGTACAGTTTGGATCTGTAAACGTAAAATACACATATAAAGTTGTGGTGCCTAAAGTAGAAATAATATCGCCGGGAAGAACCTCTATATTTCCAGGTGTGGTTGGGCCTCCAGGTTGTCTGAAGTATCGCATTCCGTCGTATGCATACGGTTGTATGGTGTAACTGTCGCAACTGGTAACGTCAAGAGGAGTAATGTCTAACACACCAATGACATAGACATCGAAACTTGTTTCAGAAGGACAGCTTGGCGTTCCTCCGGTTTCATGATAAATGTAAATAGTCATATCGGTTGTTATGGCTGTGCCTGGCGCTAGTATTGATCCTGTTTGATTCGGACCTGTATAATAAGTTCCCGGATTAGTAAGCGTAGGTAAAATATATTCTATACATACAAATTGGTCGGGAATGTTGTCTAAAATGGGTCTTGCTTTAACAATTAAATTGAT
>DATEDY010000137.1:0-5102 GCA_035281405.1 Flavobacterium sp. | reverse complement strand
TGGATAACTTGGATAAATGTCCAACCGTTTTCGGAGCAAAAGACAATGAAGGATGCCCTCATAAAGATTCAGATGGAGACGGGGTTTTTGATAAAGATGATCGTTGTCCAACAGTTAAAGGAACGATGACTAATTTTGGATGTCCAGAAATAGGTGAGGACGTTGTTAAGAAATTAAATGATTATGCTAAAACGATATTATTTGATGTCAATAAGTCAACATTCCAGCAAAGAACTTACCCGGTTTTACAAGCCATGGTAGTTATTTTGAAGGAATACCCCGGAGCTAAGTTTACCATTGAAGGGCATACTGATAGTGATGGAGCAGCTCAGGCTAATTTAGATCTTTCAGAAGGAAGAGCCGCAGCCGTAATGGGATATTTGGTCGAAAAAGGAATTGATGCATCGCGACTTTCATCGAAAGGTTTTGGAGAAACTAAGCCAATTGCAACTAATAAAACTAAAACAGGAAAAGCATTAAACAGAAGAGTTGAAGTAAAATTAGTGAGATAATAATAGAATTTCAAAAAATAAGCCTCCAAAACGGGGGCTTATTTTTTTGATAAAAATCTGTTGGTTATATATTGAATGCCGAATCCGGCTAATTTCTTAAAAATAGTATTGGATTTATTGTTTATAAGTTTGCTTGATAAGAATCCTGATGCCAAACCTAATAAAGAATTTAAAATTCCAGATTTGTTTTCTGAGGGAGATGTAAAAGCAGCAATCGCAGTGGTTAGGATACTACTCGGTTTGATGGTATCCATTGTAATTTCAAACTGATCTTTCAATTCGTCGTATTCAATACGCTGTTTTACTTCGAGGACTGCAATCAGATTGCTCAATTTTTCGGTTGGGGATAAATCATTCATAACTTTCGG
This sequence comes from Flavobacterium sp., assembly GCA_035281405.1. Classification (GTDB taxonomy): domain Bacteria; phylum Bacteroidota; class Bacteroidia; order Flavobacteriales; family Flavobacteriaceae; genus Flavobacterium. The sequence goes on along the minus strand of DATEDY010000137.1, from coordinate 4,222 downwards.
GATTTAGTTCTGTATCAAGATTTACATTTTTTAATAATTTCATTACAGTTTTGTCACTTATCGGGTTTTTAAGTAATCGATCCTGATAAAAATAGATGACTATAGCCACAATCAGGTAAAATCCTGAAACAATCAGAAAACCCAAATAGTTGGATTGTAATAATTCTCCAATCCATAATCCTAGTCCGATATTCAGAAACAGGATGAACATGGCAACAATCAAGATTACCGTTACCCCTGATGCTACTGAAGATACTATATCGGCAGTTTTTTCTACCATATTCAGTTTCAATAAATCAATGCTGGTTTTAGTAAATTTTTCGGTTTTACTAATCAGTAATTTCTTGTCTGTTGCCATTGTGTTCATCCTGATAATTTTTAAATGATTGTTTTATTCATATCCTTGATGTTGTTCAAATTGGATTTGGCCTCATCAATCACCTCTTCAGCTTGGTTAGAGAATTTGGACACTTGTTCTGAAGCCTTGTTTGCTAAATTTTCCAACGAACTTTTCAAATTGTTTTTTAGCTCGTTCCCTTTAGCGGCAATTTTCTTTCTGGTTTCACTTCCTTTATCCGGAGCTAATAATATTCCTAATGCGGCACCGGCAGCTGCTGCTCCCAGTAATCCTAAAACTAGACTGCTTGTTTTCATGATTTTTAAAATTTATGATTATACTTTTTAAATTGTTTTTCCTTTGATAAGTCTCAGTAAAATAGCAATGACCGCTATAACTAATAAGAGATGTATTAAGTTTCCTGCACTATAAATAAAGAATCCTAAAGCCCATAGTATTACCAATACTACTGCGGCCATGTATAGTAAGTTTTGCATGATTGAATTTTTATTGTATTAAAACTTGAGCGCTATATATAAGTTGGCGTTGCTGTTTTTTGCATCCAACGCATTGTAAGTAGTACCGCCAATTTCCTGTTCCTTACCTACGGTTGTTAGTCCGTAATTGTACCTTAAACCGATTCCAATATCTTTGAAATCAAAACCAATACCGCCTGATAATCCAAAATCAAATCGGTTGAAGTCATCTTCATCTAAATCGGTAAACGTTGAAGAACCGTCTGATGACACGTTTTTTATTTTGGAGTCAAGTAAGAAGGCAAAATAAGGTCCGAAATGAAGATTGAAATTTTCAGAAATATTAGCTTTGAGTAACACCGGAGCTTCTAAATAACTAAGCGTGAATTTCCGGGTTCCACTATCAAAAATATTACTGTAGGTTACTTCTGATCCTTTAGTGGTGAAATTAAATTCTGGTTGAAACGATACTCTGCTACTCACAGGCATATTGGCATATAAACCGATATTAAAACCCACCAACATATTTTCGTCATCCACATCTTCTACATACATATTTGAAAAGTTAACTCCTCCTTTTACTCCAACACTAGGCTCTGCAGAAACTTGTGCTTGAGCTGTATGAAATAAAGATGCCGTGATTACGGTTAAAATTGCTATTTTTTTGTTTAAGTTCTTCATGGTATTTGTATTTAGTTAATTTTATTTTTCTTAAACAAGAACCTAGCCATGATTATTGAAAAGTGTACAAATGTCAATATGTTTACCATGGCTATATGCCCCAATTCGTTCTTGTTCGTTGTTAGTTTACTATTTTAAATGATAGATTTGTAATCAACTGTTTAGCAAAGATGATGCTTATATCAGAGGATTGTGTTACAGAATTTTTTAAACATTTTACACAATTTTAATTTCCAATATTTTGCGTTACTAATTGCTGTTATTTACATTACAAAGATGGCAACGATTGAAGCGTAATGCGTTATAAGATTTTTTATCTCTATTATATAATTGCCATGCCATCCCATTTAGGAATAAAAAAATCCCTGTTATAGGGATTATGTGTAATTGTCTTTAAATGTTCATCGGAAGGTAGATGATAAAAGTTGCTCCGATGTTGGGTTTTCCTTCGCCGAAAATGTAACCTTTATGGTTTTCAACTATTTTTTTGCAGATGGCTAAACCAATTCCCGTTCCATCGTAATCTGTCTTGCCATGCAATCGGCTGAATAGCGCAAATATTTTTTGGGCATATTCTTGTTCAAAACCGATGCCATTGTCTTCAAATGTGATTTTGTAATATTTGTCTTTGGTCTGAATGTTTAAAATTGGTTCTTTTTCGGCCGTTGTTTTATCTACTTTGATTAGAATAATTGGTGTGTCATTTTCTTTTTTGTATTTTAATGAATTGTGAATGAGATTCGTAAATAATTGTTGCATTTGAAACGGGATGGCATTCAGACTTGGTAAATTTTCAGAAGTAATAGTAGCTTTGGTATCTTCAATGAATTGTGTTAACTCTAATTTTGAATTCTCAAGTTGTATATTCAAATCGGTTTTCTCAAATACATTTTCGGCTCTGGTCGTTCTTGAAAACTGTAATAAATCATCAATCAAAATACGCATTCTTCCAGCCGAAACTTTAATTCGAGTTAAATATTGTTGACCGGTTTCCGATATTTTCTCGTATTCTGTATCAATAAGTCTTGAAATGAAGGTTTCAATTTTACGAAGCGGTTCTTGTAAATCATGACTCGCGACATAGTTGAATGCTTGTAGTTCTTTATTATTGGCTTCTAGGTTTCGGTTTCGCTCTTCTAATTCCTGACTTACTGTAATTTCATCAGTGATATCAGATGTGGTGCCTATTAAAATGCGTTCGTTTGATCTGTTTTCAACAACTCTACCCATTCTTCTGAAATGGCGCAATGTTCCATCTTTTCGTATCACCCGATAGGAAAAAGGGGCTAAAATTTCGTTATATGTCATCTTGGATGCATTTTCTTTGACATAATTCAAATCTTCAGGATGTACTTGTCTAAGAAAATCTTCACGACTAACTGAGAAAGATTGTGGCGCATAGCCTAAAAGACGGTATTCATTGTCAGAATACGTAAATCGCTGTGTTTCCAGATTTAAGAACCATGTACCATAATTGCCTACAATTTCGGCAAGATTGCTGGATTCATTGGCTACAATAAGTTCGTCATTGTTTTTTTTGATATTAATCAAATCGGCATTCATTTTAAAATAAGCCAATGACAATAATCCTAAGATAAATAGCAATAGCAGGTAAATGATAATAGGCGTAAGGTTCTGATTGTCTTCGTATTTTGCTTTTCGGATATTCAATAAACGTTCCTCAAGTTTGACCATTTTTTCCACTTGCATTTTAATATCATAGATAGCTTTTTTGCCGGATAATAATTCATCTGCAATTGAGTTGGTGTTTTCTATTCTAGATTCGACAAGCGCAAATGCTCTGTCCACATTTTTGTATTTTATTTGGACTAGTTTTTCCAGTATTTCAGTGTTCTTTCTCTGTTCCGAATTTTCCTGTGTAAGAATTTTTACCTTATCAAAAGATTTTTGAACGTCTTTCTTGTAGATGTTAATTGCAAACCTCACCGTTTGGTCTTTGGTTAGCAAGTAATCTCTTTTGGCAACTTCAATATCCTTAATGTCAGCATATAAATGTTCTAATTCAATGGCGGTTCTATAAGTGTGATTTACCCAATTTGCTGCATTCGACAAGGAATGAATATGTTTTAGGGTGATACCGGCAATAAAAAAGATAATAGCAATCGAGATAACGAAAATTATCTTTAAAAATAGCGGAGATCGATATGTTTTTAAGAGATCCATGAGTTACATCCTTAATAAAAAGTTGTCTTTGTTCAAACCTGAAGTATGATATTGCCAGTTTATCGTTACTACATCGGAAAGTATTTTTTTTAAGGTGGCAAAATCAGATGGTTTTTTGATGTAAATATTGGCGCCACATACAAAAGTTTCTTCAATATGTTCCTCTGATGAAGAAGTTGAATAAATGGCAATAGCGATATTCTCAAATTTCGGGTTGGCTTTAATTTCATACAACGCTTCCAATCCGTTCTTTCTGGGCATATTTAAGTCCAGAAATAGAACTTGCGGAAGTATGGCGTCATCTTGGTTAAGATACTCCATCAGTTCAACACCATCATTGAATGTTTGTACTTTTGTGCTGATTTTTAATTCCGAAAATGCATCCGTAAAAAATAATCTGTCGTCTTCATCATCATCAGCAAGGATAATGTGTATATATTCTTTTTGCATTGCGGTGGTTATTTAGTGTTAGCGATATCTCTTCGTTTGGCTATTATGCGTTGAAATTGGGAAGGTGTGATTCCTGTTGTGTTTTTAAACTGTG
>DATEDY010000136.1:0-2441 GCA_035281405.1 Flavobacterium sp. | reverse complement strand
AAGTATAAGCCACCAAAAAGTAAAAATTGTTTCCATTAAAATAGATTTTTAAATGATTTCATGTATGATTTTAGAAATGTTTAATATGAAAAATGAAAGTATAATCATGAGTCAGATTAAAAAGTCAACAATTAGCTTTGCACGGATGCCTGAGTTGTCATTTTTGAAGATACAACACCTTTGTGTCATTTTAGGATATTAATTTCTTAGTAAAATCGATGATTATACGCTTGAAGAAATCAATTGTTACAGAAAATAAAGAGAATATTTTAAAGAAAAAATGAAACCACTGATTATCAATAAAATAAAAAACCACCCCATTTATTATAATGAAGTGGTTTATAAGAATTAGTTGGACAATTATTTTCCTAAAGGCATGTCTGAATTAAAACAATCACGATGCAGTTTCCAAACACCATCTTCCTTTTTGTAGACTTCAATTGCTTTTCCTTGGTCAACAATTTTTCCATCTTTGTCTTTAAACGACCAATTTTCTTCAGCGGCAAGAACTTCATCATTTCCCCAGACTTCAACAGTTTCGATTGAAAAACTTGGCATTCCTGACTTCATCCATTGTCCAACTAATTTTTGAATGTTAGCACGTCCTACAACAGACTTTTCATTTGGAACCATAAATTTACCGTCAGACGTATAACAATTTGCCAAACCGACAGAATCCTTATTATTCAAAGCATCCACATAAACTTTACTGCGCGCTTCGATAGCAGCTTTCGCTTCGGTCAAATCAAATGCAGGTTTTGCTGCTTCCTTGTTGCAACTTACCATCAAAATAGAACCGGATACTAATATCATTGCGAAAAAAAATCCCTTTTTCATAAATTAAATAGTTTAAATTATAGTTTGTATTTATTCATCAATATAAAGGTACAAATGAAAAGATAACAACATCAATATTACGGAAATAAAAAAATCCGCTCTGTAGAGCGGATCTTTAAAACTTATTATTCAATTTCATCCTTTTTAGTTAAAATTCCTGCTATGCATATAAACGCACCTAAAATTCTAAGGATCGTATTTAAATTACTGTTTATAAAATCTCCAATAACAAATGTTGGAACTAATAAAACCAATCCGGCTATTAGAAGAAACTTTCTCATTGAAAATTCTACAAGTGAATTACTTCACCATAAGCATCAGCAACAGCTTCCATAACAGCCTCACTCATTGTTGGGTGTGGGTGAACCGCTTTTAAAATTTCGTGTCCTGTAGTTTCTAATTTACGAGCTACAACCGCTTCTGCAATCATATCTGTAACACCTGCACCAATCATATGGCAACCTAACCACTCACCGTATTTAGCGTCAAAGATTACTTTCACAAAACCATCAGGAGTCCCTGCAGCTTTTGCTTTTCCTGAAGCTGAGAACGGAAATTTCCCCACTTTCAATTCGTATCCTTTTTCTTTTGCTGCTTTTTCAGTTAAACCAACAGAAGCAATTTCAGGAGTTGCATAAGTACAACCAGGAATGTTTCCGTAATCTAAAGGTTCAACATGTAAACCTGCAATTTTCTCTACACATAAAATTCCTTCAGCCGAAGCAACGTGTGCTAAAGCTTGCCCCGGAGTAACATCTCCAATAGCATAATACCCAGGAACATTTGTTTGGTAGTAAGCGTTGACTAAGATTTTATCCCTGTCAGTAGCGATACCAGTTTCTTCTAAACCGATATTTTCAATATTTGTTTTAATACCTACAGCCGAAAGAACGATATCCGCTTCAAGAATTTCTTCTCCTTTTGCAGTTTTAACAGTTGCTTTAACTCCTTTTCCTGAAGTATCCACTTTTTCAACAGAAGCATTAGTCATTACATTAATACCTGCTTTCTTCAAAGAACGCTCAAACTGTTTTGAGATATCTTCGTCTTCAACAGGAACCACATTTGGCATGAACTCAACGATAGTAACTTCAGTACCCATTGAATTGTAGAAGTGTGCAAATTCCACTCCGATAGCACCTGAACCCACAACAATCATTTTCTTTGGTTGTTCCGGTAACACCATTGCTTGACGGTATCCGATTACTTTTTTACCATCTTGAGGCAAGTTAGGTAATTCTCTTGAACGTGCTCCGGTTGCAATGATGATGTTATCTGCAGTATATTCAGTTACTTTACCATCTGCAGCAGTAACATCCACTTTTTTTCCAGGTTTCACTTTTCCGAAACCGTCGATAACATCAATTTTATTTTTCTTCATCAAGAATTGAACACCTTTGCTCATTCCTTCAGCTACTCCACGAGAACGTGCGATTACAGCTCCAAAATCTTTATCAACATTGTCAACTTTCAAACCATAATCAGAAGCATGTTTTAGGTAATCAAAAACCTGAGCCGACTTCAATAACGCTTTCGTAGGTATACATCCCCAGTTCAAACAAATTCCACCCAAATTTTCTTTCTCGATAACGGCTACTTTAAAG
>DATEDY010000135.1:0-3142 GCA_035281405.1 Flavobacterium sp. | reverse complement strand
GCAAAACATTCCAAGTGTTGACTTACGTGATTTCCTATCGGATGACCCGGTACGTAAACAAAAATTTGTAAATGAAATCGGAAAAGCCTACGAAGAAATAGGTTTCGTAGCATTAAAAGGTCACTTTTTAGATGACAAATTGGTTGAAGATTTATACAGCGAAGTACGCAACTTCTTCACCTTACCTCTGGAAGTGAAAGAAAAATACGAAATACCTGGTATTGGAGGGCAAAGAGGTTATGTTTCTTTTGGTAAAGAGCATGCTAAAGGTCGTTCAGCAGGTGACTTAAAAGAGTTTTGGCACTTTGGCCAATATGTGAGTGAAGGTTCTAAATATGCTGCAGAATATCCTGCAAATGTTGAAGTAACCGAATTACCTAAATTCAACAACGTTGGTAAAGAAGCTTACCAGATGCTTGAGAAAACAGGTGTTTATGTATTAAGAGCTTTAGCAATTTACATCGGATTGGATGAGTTCTATTTTGATCAGTACATCAAAGACGGAAACAGCATCCTAAGACCAATCCACTACCCTCCTATTACTGACGAACCTAAAGATGGCGCGGTTCGTGCTGCTGCACACGGTGACATCAACCTGATCACTTTATTAATGGGTGCTCAAGGTAAAGGATTGCAAGTACAAAATCATGACGGTCAATGGATTGACGCCATTGCTGAACCGGATGAATTAGTAATCAATGTGGGAGATATGTTGTCTCGTCATACCAATAATAAATTAAAATCAACCATTCATCAGGTGGTTAACCCTCCTAGAGAACTGTGGGGAACTTCGCGTTATTCTATTCCGTTTTTCATGCACCCTGTTGGTGACATGTCATTAAACTGTCTGGATAAATGTATCGATGAGAACAACCCTAAATTATATGAAGATATCACTGCTGGTGAATTTTTGTATGAGCGTTTGGTTGATTTAGGATTAATCAAGAAATAATAAATTTCAATAATTTAAAATTCCAAATTCCAACTCGTTTGGGATTTGGGATTTTTTCTTTTTTGTAATTTTACACAACCATGGATTTACAAGACCAATTAAAAAATTTATTCCCTGATCACATTCCTTCCAATGAACCGGAAGAAATCGAAGAAACAGAACACGAATTGTATGTTCAAAAAGAACCTATGATTTGTAAGTACGAGAAACGAAAAGGGAAACCCATCACCATAATCGAAGGATACGAAGGCGATGATGAAGACTTCAAAATATTAGCCAAAGAAATCAAAACCAAATTGAGCGTTGGCGGTAGTTTTAAAGACGGAAGCATCATCATTCAAGGCGATTACCGCGACAAGATTATGACTATTTTAAAAGAAAAAGGATTTAAAGTTAAACGCGTAGGCGGATAAAAACATACAATAATGAGTGAAATAAAATCATCAGAATTAATTCTGAACCCAGACGGAAGTGTATACCACTTAAACCTTAAACCAGAACACATTGCACACGATATCATCTTTGTTGGTGATCAACACAGAGTAGAAAAAATTACTAAATTCTTTGACTCTGTAGAATTCTCAACACAAAAAAGAGAATTCAAAACACAAACCGGAACATTAAAAGGAAAACGAATTACAGTAATGTCAACTGGAATTGGTCCTGACAATATCGACATTGTAATGAACGAATTGGACGCTCTGGTTAACATTGACCTTGAAACACGACAACCAAAAGAAAACCTAACTAAATTGAACATTATCCGTATCGGAACTTCAGGTTCATTACAAGCTGATATTCCATGCGACAGCTTCGTTATGTCGAAATATGGCTTAGGCTTAGACAATATGTTGCGTTCTTATTTAATCGACGACATTTCTGAAAAAGATATTGAAGAAGCTTTCATTGCCCAAACTAACTGGGACTTACGTAAAGGAAAACCTTATGTTATCGCTTGTTCTGAAAAATTGGAAAAATTCATCGAAAGTGATGAAATTCACAAAGGATTTACCGGAACAGCCGGAGGTTTTTATGGTCCACAAGGTCGTGTATTACGTTTAAACATTCAAGATCCTGAATTGAATCAGAAGATGGATGCATTCAATTTCAATGGTACACAAATGACTAATCTTGAAATGGAAACCGCTGCTATCTACGGCCTTGGAAAATTACTTGGCCACGAAACATTGTCGTTAAATGCAATCATTGCCAATCGTGCTACCGGATCTTTCAGTGAAGATCCTTACAAAGCCGTTGACGCACTTATCGCTTATACATTAAAGAAATTATCTGAATAAATAATGGCACACTTTTACTCCTATCAGCTCGAAGAAATTGTTAAAGAAACTAAAAGATCGTATCTCACTAATATCAATTGGGATTACAGTTTTAAACCTTCGGCTGATAAGTGGTCAAAAAGTGAAATAATGGGCCATTTAATAGACTCTGCAATCAATAATCTTAAGAGGTTTACAGAATCGCAATTTTCAGAAAATCCCTTTTTGGTCACAGCCTATAATCAGGACGAGTTAGTAAAAGTCAATAAGTATCAGGCAAGAAAGTTTGATGATTTATTGAAATTATGGTGTCGTCTCAACAAACACATTGCTTTCATTTTAAAAGATATTTCGGAAGAACAATTGGAAACAAAAATAAATTTATACGATTTATCCATTTGTGACTTAGAGTTTTTAATTGAAGATTATATCACTCATATGAAACATCATTTAAAACAAATTTTTGAAGAATGAATCTAATACTTGAAACCGAGAGACTGATTCTACGCCCGTTAGAACTATTAGATGCTGAGGGGATGTTTTTACTTGACAGTAATCCTAATGTACATTTGTATTTAGGAAATCGTCCGGTGAAATCAATCGAAGAAAGTATTGCTTATATTGAAAATATCCAAAATCAATATAAAAAAAATGGCATAGGAAGATTTGCAGTTATTTCAAAAGAAACCAATGAATTCATTGGTTGGTGCGGTATCAAGTTCATTACAGAAGAAGAAAACAACCATATCAACTTCTATGAAATTGGTTATCGTTTTCGTGAAGAGTTTTGGGGCAAAGGTTTTGCTTACGAATCGGCTAAAGCTTGGTATGATTTTGCCTTTAACAAACTCAAAGTAGATGTTTTATATGCTTCAGCACATATTGATAATTTGGGTTCAAGAAGAATTTTGGA
>DATEDY010000134.1:0-15695 GCA_035281405.1 Flavobacterium sp. | reverse complement strand
CTGCTCCTGCAGCCACGAACGATGCCAATGTCGAAATATTGAAGGTGTTCTTTCCGTCACCTCCGGTCCCACACAAATCGATGGTGTTGTAGTCTTTTAAATTTATCGGAATGCAAAGCTCAAGCAATGCTTCCCTGAATCCCGCAAGTTCATCAATGGTAATGCTTCGCATCATGTACACAGTTAAAAAGCTGGCAATTTGTGAAGGGTTGTACAATCCATTAGAGATGTTCACTAAAGTTTGTTTTGCTTCTGCTTTGCTAAGCATTTCGTGTTGTATTAATCGGTTTAATAGTGTTTTCATAAGGATTCAATTAGGGATGAGTTGTGCTATGTCTTAAGCTTTAGCTGCTTAAAACGGATTGTTTTTTAACGGTATGTTTTTCTTAATTAGCTATTTACCCAATTCTGCAGAATTTGCTTCCCATCGGGTGTAAGAACGCTTTCTGGGTGGTATTGTACACCTCTCACATCGAAGGTTTTGTGTCGTAATGACATGATTTCTCCGTTGCCATCTACCGAAGTGATTTCAAGTGTTTCTGGAAAATTGACTTTGGAAACTACCCACGAATGATAGCGCCCCACTTCGATTTCGTTGTCTAAACCTTGGAAAAGTACTTCATCGGGAACGGTGATACTGACTTTTGTCGCTACACCATGATAGACTTTTTCAAGGTTGATTAAACTTCCTCCGAAAACTTCCCCGATGGCTTGTTGGCCAAGACAAACACCAAGGATACTTTTTGTAGGAGCGTAGGTTTTAATGACTTCTTTCAGTAAACCTGCTTCATCAGGGATTCCCGGTCCTGGCGATAACAAAATTTTATCAAAAGATTTCAGCTCATCAATATAAAATTCATCATTACGGAAAACGGTTACTTCACAGTTCATATCTTCCAGATAATGCACTAAATTATAAGTGAAGCTATCGTAATTGTCTATGACTACTATTTTTTTCATTTTTCTTGATTGTTAGGTTTACTGTTTACTTTGACTGTTTATTGTGACTGAAAACTAGATAGTTTCCGCTAATTCCAATGCTTTATTTAAAGCGCCCAGTTTATTATATACTTCCTGCATTTCGCTTTCTTCATTCGAATCGACAACAATTCCGGCTCCGGCTTGATAATGCAATTCGTGATTTTTACTCAAAAGGGTACGAATCATGATGGCGTGGTTAAAATTACCATCAAAATCCATAAATCCAATCGCTCCGCCATAGAAATTTCTGTTGGTATTTTCAATGGATTCAATCAGTTGCATGGCTTTGTGCTTTGGCGCTCCTGATAGGGTTCCTGCCGGGAATGTACTGGCTACAACTTCCATGGTGGAAGTGTTCTCGTGTAACTGTCCGCTGACTTTGGAAACCAAATGGATAACATGGGAAAAGAATTGAACTTCTCTGTATTTTTCAACTTCTACATGATGTCCGTTCCGACTCAAATCGTTTCTTGCTAAGTCAACCAACATGATGTGTTCGCTGTTTTCTTTTGGATCTTCAGATAATTGTTTGGCCAAAACTGCATCTTGTTCATCATTTCCCGTACGTTTGAATGTTCCTGCTATGGGATGAATTTCAGCTTTTCTGTTGTTGATGACTAATTGTGCCTCAGGTGATGATCCCATGATTTTGAAATTACCATAGTCGAAAAAGAATAAATACGGAGAAGGGTTGATGCTTCGTAAGGCTCGGTACACATTGAATTCATCTCCTTTGAAACCTTGGGTGAATCTTCTGGATAAAACCAACTGGAATACATCACCGCGCTGACAGTGCTTTTTAGCTAAAGCTACATTGCTTTTGAAATCCTCATCAGTTAAGTTGGAAATTGATTCGCCTTCTTTGACAAACGAATAGGAAGCGAAATTTTTAGATTGGATTAATTGTTCTATTTCGGCAATGTTGTTCTGATTGTCAATGCTATGGCAGAAAATATAGGCTTCATTTTTGAAATGATTAATGGCAATGATGTTTTGATAAACAGCATAATACATATCCGGAATTTGTAAGTCGGTAGCTCTTTTGGTAATGCTTACTTTTTCGAAATAACGTACGGCATCATAACTGGTAAACCCGAATAAACCATTGGTTATGAATTTAAAATTACTGACTTCCGATTCAAAACGCGAAGCAAATTCCTGAATGCTTTCTGTAACGTTAGTTTGGTTTTCGATTAGTTTTTTAGTCGTGCTTCCGTCAGGAAGTGTTACAGTGATACTTTCGTTTTCCACTTTAATGCTCGCAAACGGATTGCAGCAGATGTACGAAAAACTATTCTCATTGCTGTGATAGTCATTACTTTCCAGCAAAAGGCTATTCGGGAATTTGTCGCGGATTTTTAAATAAATGCTTACTGGCGTAATGGTGTCGGCAAGAATTTGTTTGTGGTGAGTATGTAATGTATATTTTTTCATAATGTTTCAGTTTTGAGAATAAAAAAAGGCTTGTCGTGATTGACAAGCCTTTTTATCTATTTTGGTTTTAAAAATACAGATAGGAGGATTCGCTCACGATGTTCGACGTAAGTAATTCCACCACCAAGTATTATTTAAAATGTTGTTCATTTCTGTTGTTGTTATGTAACAATGCAAATTTATAGAAATGATTTTTGAATATGCAAATTTTTTTGATAAAAAAATTATGACACTGAATTTGATGTTGGACTTGAATTATAAAAATAAAATAAAAAATTATTGTTTTACGATAATTAATTATTACATTTGCTTAGTTGAATTTAAATTTGAATCCATGAAATTAGTTCGAATCATAGCTGCATTATTATATGTTCTTGCACGAATAACCGCTTTTTTTTACCTACTGACTGCAATTTATACATTGATTAATTGTGTATTTGAAGGTCCGTTTTTTGAGAAAATAGAAAATAACCGCTTTGCGATTAACTTTCCGTTCACCAGTCGTCATTTTCTGTTAGGTTCAGAATATACATTAGCCTATGTCTCAGAAATGGTTTTAGGCTTAACACTCTACGGTTTGTTTTTTGTGGTTTTGAGCAACGTGTTCAAAGCCTTTAAACAAGAACGTTTGTTTACAAAAGAAGGATTGAAAAACTTAAAAGGTTTTTATCAGTTCAATTTAGTGTTATATCCTGTTGCGATTATCATTTGGTCGCTTTTCAGTATTGAAGACTTTCCCTTTTTTGCTATGATTATTGCACATGCCATCATGGGAATTTTTATCTTTTTCATGGCAGCCATTTTTGAACAGGGAGTTAACTTACAGAACGAACAGGACTTATATATTTAAATTATGCCAATTATAGTAAATGTAGATGTGATGCTGGCTAAGCGTAAGATGCAATCGAAGGAATTGGCAGAAATTCTAGGAATTACTCCGGCCAATTTATCGATTCTGAAGACAGGGAAAGCGAAAGGTATCCGGTTTGAAACGCTTGAAGCGATTTGTAAAGCCTTGGATTGTCAGCCTGGAGATGTTTTAGAATACATCAGCGAATAATTTTTTAACAGATTGGATTTAAAGTATCGGTTTTTTGACCGACAGGGATTCTTTTGTCTAATTTTTTTAAAACAGAATTATATAATTTTCAATCAATAATCATCAAAATCATCAGAAAATGAACAGTTTAGTAATTAAAAATCTCCAAAAAACGTATGGAAACGGAGTAAAAGCGATTGATGGTCTTTCGCTTGAAATCAGCAACGGAATGTTTGGCTTATTAGGGCCAAACGGTGCAGGTAAATCCTCTTTTATGAGAACCATTGCAGGTTTACAATTACCAGATAATGGAACAATTGAATTCAATGGTGTGGATATTCTTCAGAATCCGGATTGTATCCGTCAATGTTTAGGATATCTGCCTCAGGAATTTGGTGTGTATCCTAAAATATCGGCCTATAAATTGCTGGAGCATTTAGCCGTACTGAAAGGTATTCTGAATAAAAAAGAACGCCATGAACAAATTCTTTTTTTGTTACAGCAAACTAATTTACTGCCACATAAAGACAAAGCGGTACATACTTTTTCAGGCGGAATGCGCCAACGTTTTGGTATTGCACAAGCATTATTAGGAAATCCGAAGATTATTATTGTCGATGAGCCTACAGCCGGTTTGGATCCTGAAGAACGCAACCGTTTTAATAATTTGCTGAGTGAAATAGGGGAGGATAAGATTGTGATTTTTTCCACTCATATAGTGGACGACGTTCGTGATTTATGTACAAAAATGGCAGTTTTAGTGAATGGTAAAATAGTTGTTGAAGGCAATCCGTTTCAGGCAATTGCATCCCTGGAAGGTAAAATCTGGACTAAAACCATTGAAAAGTCACACCTTGAAGCATTAAAAAAGGAATACAATGTGATTTCCACCCGTTTGTATGCAGGTAAAATTCAGGTTAATGTGTTTTCAGAAGAGCAGTTGAACTCTGGATTCTCATTGACACCACCCGAATTAGAACATGTGTATTTCAATGAACTTTCGTTAAACCATGCTAAAATTGAAAGTTATGTTTAGAAAGATGTTACAGTTCGAATGGCATTATCATACACGAAATGTATTGTTCTATGCTACTTTTTTAGTGTTGTTTTTGTTGGGCTTTGTAGCAACAAGAGGCGGTTTTTCATTTGCTAATACGTATCATAATTCGCCTTACATTATTGGTTATCTTACTGGGATGATGTCTTTGGTACTCATTTTTTCAATGACGATCATGGTGGCGCAGACCCAATTAAAGGACAGTGAAAGTAAACTGGATGCTATTATCTATGCTACTCCGGTTTCTAAATTCAATTATCTGTTTTCACGTTTTCTTTCCGTGTTTGTGATTAGTGGCTTGTCTTATGCCATGCTAATGCTGGGAGTAATGATTGGCCATTTATTTCCTTCGGAAACACAGCAGATGGGGCCTTTTTCTATAATGGATTATGTGGTTCCGTTTTTGGTCTTTGCCATTCCGAATGTCTTTTTAATTGCGTCATTATTGATGTCATTAACTTGGCTAACAAGAAGTAAGCTGATGATTTACGTTGGCGGCTTGTTTATTTACATCTTGTATGTGATGGGTTCCATTTTTTCAAATTCTCCCATTTTTGCAGGTGCTTCTCCGGCAACTCCCGAAGCGATGAGTCTGATGGCCAAAATAGATCCATTTGGATTAGCAGCCTATTTTGAACAAACCAGATACTGGACAGTTTTTCAAAAAAACACGCAAATCGTTTCGATGACAGGAAATGTTTTCTTCAACAGAAGTTTATGGATTGTCATTTCTTTAATGCTTTTATTTGTTTCGTTTCAATTGTTTTCTTTCAGAAAAATAAAAGAAAAGAGTAAAAAACTATCAAAAACTAGTAAAAATGATTTTAAAATAGATAAAAAACAACTATTCCCTGAAACGGAATTTCATACGATAAAGCATAATTTAAGCATTATTAAAAGTTTTGTCAAAATTGATTTGGCATTAATTTTCAAGGGAATTCCTTTTGTACTGATTGTTATTCTGTTGACAGGATTATTAACCATTGAAATCTCTGATGAAATTGATGGAGGCCGACGCATGGCTGAAAGTATCACAACAACCGGTTTAATGATTTCAACTTTGATGGATCGTTTACCCATCATTTTGATTCTGATTTTACTTTTTTATAGCAGCGAACTCATTTGGCGTAGTGAATCAGCAGGTATTTCGGCGTTGGAAAAGGTTACACCACATCAACCGGGAATGATTTTTATTGCTAAACTGATCTCGCTTTCAGCCATTCCTTTTACGCTTATAGCATTGAGTATTGGTATAGGAATGGTTTTTCAGCTGACTAATAATAACGCACCATTTGATTTAGATTTGTATGCCTCTATTTACTACTTTTTGGGATTACCGATGGTATTGATTTCCATTTTGGTTTTAACAATTCAGTCGATTATTCAAAACCGTTATTTAGGATTGGTAGTAGCTTCGGTTGCAGCAATTGTATTGTCAACACCGATAGGCCAAATGATAGGAGTAACGTATCCTTTGTTTCGCTTTGCAGATACTTTGAAAATAGAATATTTTGATATGAACGGCTTTGGCCAGTATAAGTTTTCTTTCCTGATTAAAATGCTCTATTGCATTGGAATATCACTTTTTTTACTGTTTTTGGGTAGTATTTTATGGAAACGGAATACTTCTTTTATCAAAACTTTTAGAGATAAACAGCTCAACTTATTTCAGAAAACGCTATTGATTTTGGGTAGTTTATTATTTATGGGTTTTGGAAGTTATACTTTTTATGAAGTAAATGTGAAAAGTGAATATTTGACAGCTGATGAACAATTTGATTGGCAGCAAGAATATGAGAAACAATACAGAAAATACGAAGATTTAATACAACCAACCATCACTTCAGTAAAGACAAAAGTTGATTTATTTCCGGATGAAAATCGCTATGAAGTTAAAGGAAGCTACGAATTGGTTAATAATTCGGAAAAACCAATTGACAGTTTACTTTTGTATGTAAGTGATCATATCAAATTACGATCTGTCAAAGTTTTCAATGCAGAATTAGTATCAAAAGATGAACGATTCGGACATTTTTGGTACAAACTCAATGCACAGTTATCACCGGGTCATAGAGCAAAAGTAAGTTTCTCGTTCGTTTCCTCTTGGTCACCATTTACAGGTCATACACCGTTCAATTCTATCATTGATAATGGATCGTTTATGCGTATCAGTAATTATTATCCGCGATTGGGTTATCAAACGGATAATGAAATTACGAATTCCAAAGAACGGAAAAAACGCAATATGCCAGATGAAACACCCATTCGAAAATTGGAAGATAAAGAAACACAATCGTATGATTTTATTGATTTTGATGCAGTAGTTTCTACTTCTGAAGAGCAAATTGTTGTTGGTGTTGGCGATTTGATGAGTGAATGGAAATCGGAAGGGAGAAATTATTTTCATTACAAATCCAATGGAAAAATGCCGTTTCGTTTTGCGTTTTCTTCAGCCGAATATGAAATAAAAAAAGAATTTTATAAGGGAGTTTCTATTGAAATATATTATGACAAACGACATGGACGAAACATTAGGGAATTAATTTCGGCGACTAAAAAAACATTGGATTATTGCCAGAAGAATTTCGGTCCGTATCCTTACAAATCCATTCGTTATGCCGAAATCTCTGCTTTTGCCGAAGGTTTCGCAGCCACAGCTTATCCATCGACGATTTACATGAAAGAAAATTTCGGGTTTTATAGTGATATTACCCGTGGCGATAAAGAAGATATCATCAATCAATTGGCCGGACACGAATTGTCACATCAGTGGTGGGGAAATTGTAAGTTCAACCCGGAAGAAAAAGAAGGCGGCTATATCTTAACAGAAACTTTAGCAATGTATACCGAAATAATGCTGTATGAAAAGCGTCATGGTTGGGAACGTGCTTTGGAAACATTGCGAATACATCAGGATTTGTATTTGAGTAGCCGTAGTTTCGCGACCGAAATGCCATTATACAAAACACATTATGATACGCCTCATTTACCTTACAACAAAGGCACTGTGGTAATGCATCAGTTACGAATGTTGATAGGCGAGGGTAATGTGAATAAAGCATTGCGAAATTTAATGATTCATTATGCTTTCCCTAAGAAAGCTGCTGATACCCGTGATTTTCTGAAAGAAATTTATCAAGTAGCACCAAAAACAATGCATGCTAAGATTGATGAATTATTTAAACAGATTGTGACGTATTCGGCAAAAATTAAATCGGTTAGTTCCAAAAAGATTACTGAAAATACTTATTCCGTGAATTTTGAAGTAAGTATTTCCAAATTCAGTGAAGACGGAAAAGGAAAACAAACCATGATTGAAAATGATGACACTCTTGATATTGCTTTTTATGATAGTAACGGAAAGCAAATCATTAAAAAATTCTCAATTGAAGGAAACAAAGTAAAAGGAAAAATAACATTGGATTCAAAACCGGAATCGATTGAAATTGATCCGAATTTGATGATAATGGATACTTTTTTGGAAGATAATAGGAAAGAAATTAATTAAATTAAAAAGCCAGCTTTGCAGCTGGCTTCTTGTTTTTGGGTCAAATTTGAGTTTGATTAGTATTTTAAATTTACTGTTAATTCAAATTCATCATCAATTGCTTTGTCAGCTAGAGCTCCGAAGTTTTTAGAAGCATATTTGATGTCGTATTTAGTTCTGTCAATCATTAATTTTGTTGTAGCTACACCTTTGTTTGCAACGATGTCAAAAGTAACTGGAGCAGTAATTCCTTTGATAGTTAAGTCAGCATTTACAGTGTATGTATTAGTCGATTTAGCACCAATTGATTTGAAAACTAAAGTAGCCGTTGGGAATTTTTCAACACCGAAGAAATCATCAGCTTTTAAATGTCCGTCTAATTTACCTTTCCATTCACCTTGTAAATCTGTTGTGTTGATAGTAGTCATGTCAACAATAAAGTTACCACCTACTAATTTTTTTCCGTTGAATACTAATGCACCTTCTTTTAAAGTAACATCTCCACTGTGTTGACCACCTACTTTTTTAGCTAACCAAAGTACTTTACTTTTTGAAGCGTCTACTTTTTTAGTTGTTTGTGCTGTAGCAGTTAAAGTTCCTAAAGCTACCACTAGTGCTAAAGCGATTGATTTTAAATTTCTCATGTTTAATTTGATTTAATATAATTATAAATTGATAAATAATTCTTCTTTTGATTTACGTACTTTTTTTACGTGCTGATTCGCATCTTCTTCATGACGGTAACCTATTGTAGCTACTAACGAAGCATTTAAATTTAACGCATTTAAGTTCAAGACATCGTTATATTTCTCTGGTTCGAAACCTTCCATTGGAGTGGCGTCTATTTTTAATTCAGCCGCAGCATTAATTAAGTTTCCTAACGCTAAGTAAGTTTGTTTTGATGTCCAAATAGCCTGTTGTTCCGGAGTTAATCCCAAAATTTTTGACTTCATGAAATCGCCATAACCTTGAATAGCTTCCGTGGGTACTTCTCTTGTTGTACTAATTCTTTCGATATAGTTGTTAATAACTGTTTCGTCTAATTTAGTATAGTTTGCGAATACAACCAATTGTGATGCTTCGGTGATTTGTGACTGGTTCCATGATGCAGGTTTTAATGCTTCACGGATAGCAGGATCTTCGATGATGAACACTTTGTAAGGTTGTAATCCGTAAGACGAAGTGCTTAAACGAATAGCCTCTTTCAAGGTTTCTAAATCTTCAGCAGAGATTTTTTTTGTTGCATCAAATTTTTTGGTAGCGTAACGCCAGTTTTGGTTTTCTATAAATTTGCTCATTTTTTTAACTTCTGTATTTTTCTAATAGTTCATTTAATTGTAGCAATTCTGATGCCGAAAGTTTTGAAGCAAATGCATTTTCATGTTCAATTACTTTAGGATCTAACTCAGCCAAAACAGCTAAACCTTTATCAGTGATTGTGATTTCCATTTTTCTTCTGTTTTCGGGACAAACTTTTCGAATTACTAACTCTTTACTAAGCAGTTTGTCTACTAATCGTGTTGTATTACTTGTCTTAGCAATCATTCGTTCCTGAATGCAGGCCATATTTGCCGGTTTTCCTTTTTGTCCTCTTAAAATGCGCAACACATTATATTGTTCGCCTGATAAATCATAAGGTTTCAGGATTTCCAAAAAACAATCGCCAACCATATTACGGGTATACGAAAGATTCAACAAAACTTTTTTTGCTAACGACAATTCTACAGTACTTTTTATTTCGTCTTCAATTTTCATCGTTATGAAATTTGTATGTACAAATGTATGACTAATTTTTATTTGTATATACAAGTGTGTATTAAATTTTTGTTAATGTTTCTTTTTACGGTTTTAAGAATGGTTATTTTTAGGGATTAAATTTTTAGATATGAGAAGTATTGTTTTGATTTTACTGATGTTAACACTTAATGTCTTTGGACAAGCCGAAGAAAGTGCAATGACTCCGAAGAAGATTTATAATTTGAATGGAGTGGAAGTAAAGTCTTATGATTTTATCAATCTGCAAGGATATTTGAATAAAAAGGATGAAACAACCTATGTAATTAATTTCTGGGCTACCTGGTGTTTGCCTTGCGTGAAAGAATTGCCTCATTTTGAAACATTGAATAAAAATTATAAGGATAAAGGTGTAAAAGTGATTTTGGTGAGTTTGGATATGCCGAAGAAAATCGAAACCAATCTTATTCCGTTTATTATTAAGAAAAAATTGCAATCTGAAGTGATTCATTTGGATGATCCAGATGCCAATGCATGGATAGAAAAAGTAGCAAAAGAATGGTCGGGATCAATTCCAGCGACTGTTATTTATAATAAGGAATCACATAAATTTTACGAACGTTCTTTTACTTACGAAGAATTAGAAAATGAATTAAAAACAATTTTAAAATAACAACTATGAAAACACTAAAATTTTTGGCTATGGCCATTTTATTCACCGGATTAAGCGCTTTTACGCTGAATAAACTGAATGCAGGATATCAAGTAGGAGATGTTGCAACCGATTTCAGTCTTAAAAATGTAAACAATAAGCATGTATCACTTAATGATTATAAAGATGCAAAAGGGTTTATCGTAGTATTTACATGTAATCACTGTCCATATGCTGTAGCTTATGAAGACAGAATTATCGCTTTAGATCAGAAATATAAAAAACTGGGTTATCCTGTTATTGCTATTAACCCTAACAATCCGGCAGTCCAACCGAAAGATAGTTTTGAATTAATGCAAGAGCGTGCTAAAGAAAAAGCGTTCACTTTCCCGTATTTATTTGATGAAGGACAGAAAGTTTATCCGCAATACGGAGCAACTAAAACGCCTCATGTGTATTTACTTCAAAAAACTAAAAAAGGAAATATTGTAAAGTATATTGGTGCAATAGATGATAACTACAACGATCCTTCAGCAGTGAAAGTGAAATATGTGGAAAATGCGGTAAATTCTTTATTGGATGGTAAAGAAATAGAAGTAAAAACCACAAAAGCTATTGGATGTTCGATAAAAGCATAGTATTTTTGAGGTATAAATTTAAAAAGCTATGAATTTAACACAGGAAGATTGGTGGACTAAACTTCAAGAAGATGACAATGCAGTTATTCTTGACGTTAGAACCGAAGACGAATGTCTTGACGGAGTAATTCCCGGAGCTATCAATATCGATATTTATAAAGGACAGGGATTCATCTACCAAGTAGAAGAATTGGATAAATCTAAAAACTATTATGTGTATTGCAAGGCTGGTGGACGAAGTGCTCAAGCTTGTAATATCATGAATCAGTTAGGATTTGAAACTGCATACAATTTGATGGGTGGTTTTTCTGAATGGGACGGACCAGTAAGCGAATTGAAAAATAATTAATAAAAAAGCCTTGAAGAACTCAAGGCTTTTTTTATTATCCTACTTTTAATGATGTCATTGTTAATGAACCAGCTACTGCCTTATCATTGAAGAGAGTTATGACTTCTTTTTCTTTTTTGATTCCTAAGATATATAACAACGGTAAATAATGCTCCGGTGTTGGTATTGCCAATTCAAAAGCTTTTCCTTGTTTTCCGTAATTGACCAATTCCTGATGTTCATTATTTAAAATGAACTGCTTCATTTTGTTGCTGGCTTCCAATGCCCAATCGTAGCTGTAATCATCTGTGTTTAGTTTATCCCAAGCCATCATTCTTAAATTATGCACCATATTGCCGCTGCCAATGATTAAAATGCCTCTTTTACGTAAAACATCTAAATCTTTAGCCAGTTCATAATGCTCTTTCGGGGTTTTATAATAATCCAGACTCAATTGAATCACCGGAATATCGGCATTGGGATATAAGTGTTTGATAACACTCCATGCTCCGTGATCTAATCCCCATTTATTATCTAATTCTACATGGGTTTGTGTGATGAGTTTTTGGGTTTCTTTAGCTAGCTCCGGACTTCCGGGTGCCGGATATTGAACATCAAACAAAGCTTTGGGAAATCCACCGAAATCATGAATGGTTGGTGGATTTTGCATGGCAGTAACTAATGTTCCTTTGGTTTCCCAGTGCGCCGAAATACACAAAATGGCATTGGGCTTCGGTATTTCTTCGGCAATGTTTCTAAATCCTTGCACAAATTCATTTTCTTCAATAGCATTCATCGGACTTCCATGTCCCAAAAACAACATCGGCATTTTGACCGGGCTTTGGTTTTGGAAACCTTCAGTCATTTTATTCAAATCCTTTAGATTCATGATTCTTACGCTAAATCAGTTGTAATGCGATGGATAATATCTTGTAGTTGTACTTTTTTCTCTTCTTGAATAATTCCTTTTTCGATGTCAAAATTCTGATGAAAATTAGGCAATGAATACGAGTCTAAAATTGTTGCTCCATGTCTCGGGAAACGCTCCAAAGCAGTTTTTAAAGAACTTTCAGCGCCTCTTCCTCCCGGAGAGGTTGACAATAAAAGCAGTTTTTTGTTTTCGAACATATTGAGTTTTACTCTTGATGTCCAATCGAATAAGTTTTTAAATGCTGCTGTATAGCTTCCGTTGTGTTCAGCCATTGAAATGATAATCAAATCAGCGCTGTCTAATTTTTTAATGAATTCCAAAATGATGTCTGGATGTCCTGTTTCATTTTCTACATCAACCGAAAAAACCGGTAATACATAATCGTTTAAATCCAACAAATCTACATTGTGGTTTCCAAATTGTCTAGCAACAAAACCTGCCAGTTTTTTATTAATGGATTGCTTACTGTAAGAGGCACCAAAAGCTACTATTTTCATAAAAATTGTTTTCTACTAAAGTAAATAAAAAAAGAAGCGTTTTGCTTCTTTTATTCTGACATCTTTTTAAGTTGAGATTTATTTCTGATTGTGATTTTCTTTCCGGTTAAATCAACCCATCCGTTTTTATTAAATTCGGATAAAAGACGAATGCAACTTTCTGTTGCAGTTCCAATCATTCCTGCTAATTCTTCTCTTGATAGTTGAATGCGCAAACTACCGTCTTCATTATTTCCGAAGGTTTCTTCTAAATACAATAAAGTTTCCGCCAAACGTTCCTTAACACTTTTCTGTGCCATGGAAACCATATGATCATCGGCATCTTTTAAATCACCACAAATCGTCTTCATCATATTCATAGAAAACTGATTATTCTGATTGAAGAACTGCAAAATTTCACTCTTTGGAACAAAACAAACTTCCATGTCTTCCAAGGCAACAGCACCCAAATTAGCCGGTTCATCACTAATCATGGAACGTTGTCCCAGTAGTTCTCCGGGTTTGACCAGTTTGACAATTTGATCTTTTCCATTGGCACTCAACTTGGTCATTTTACATACGCCTTCTTTTACACAATACACTCCATTGGTAATTTCTCCTTCTTCAAAGATCGGTTCTCCTTTTTTGATGATGTAAGACGTTTTGCAATCCGCCATTCTTAAAAGCTCCTCTTTAGTTAGTGCTTTCAGCGAACTGAACTGTCTTACGATACATTGCTCACATTTACCCATAGTGCAAATTTTGTAAAACAAATATATTCAAAGTATGACAAATATCATAGTTTCAGAAATGTTATCAGATGAAATTTGCCAAAGGTAAATGAGTAAATTATGGAAGTACAAAATTGTTTCCATTGTGGTAATGATATTAGTAAAACAGAAGAAATAGTTTTTGAAACGAAATTATTCTGTTGTGTAGGTTGTAAAACTGTTTATGAGATTTTTAGTCTCAATGATTTAACAAGCTATTATGACTTTGAAAAAGCGCCTGGTGCAACACCTTTAGACAACAAAGGGAAATATGATTTTTTGGAAAATGAGAATATTGTAGAAAAACTCCTCGACTTTCAAGAAGAAGGAACTTGTATAGCTTCCCTGTACATACCGCACATACATTGTAGTTCGTGTATTTGGATTTTAGAAAATCTTCAAAAACTAAAGGAAGGAATAACTTCTTCACAGGTCAATTTCCACGAAAAAAAGCTACGTATTGTATATTCTCCGACCATTACTAACCTAAAGGATATTGTTGTAATGCTCTGTTCTATAGGGTATGAACCATATATCAGTTTGGAGAATTATGAAAATAAAAAAAAGAAAACAGACCGGACATTGATTTACAAAATTGGTGTTGCTTTCTTTTCCTTCGGAAATATCATGTTGCTTTCTTTTCCGGAATATTTTGAAGTCGGTGAATTTTGGATCGATCAGTACAAAGGATTTTTCCGGTGGTTGATTTTTTTCCTGGCGCTGCCTCCGTTTTTTTATTCTGCATGGGGGTATTATGTTTCTGCTTGGAAAAGTATCAGATCGGGTATGTTAAATATTGATATTCCAATTGCGCTGGGAATCGTTGTCATGTTTGTAAGAAGTACGGTTGATATTGTTTTAGATTATAGCCAGGGTTTTTTTGACAGCATGTGCGGATTGATTTTCTTTATGCTTTTAGGGAAATTGTTCCAACAGAAAACCTACGATTTTTTATCGTTTGAGCGGGATTATAAATCGTATTTCCCAATCGCGGTTACTAAAATTAATAGAGACGGTTCTGAAATTCCTATTCAAGTGTATGATATAAAAAAAGGAGATCGATTGTTAATCCGAAACCAAGAGTTGATACCCGTTGACGGAATATTAATTTCTAATGCAACCTCAATTGATTATAGTTTCGTTACCGGTGAAGCAGTTGCAATTCACAAAAAATCAGGGGAAAAGGTTTATGCAGGTGGGAAACAACTGGGGAATATAGTTGAAATGGAAGTACTGAATTCAATGTCACAGAGTTATCTTACGCAGTTATGGAGTAATGAAGCATTTCTAAAAAAATCAGAGCAACACTATAAAACGATCACAGATGCAATAAGTCGCTATTTTACTCCGGCCTTGCTATTATTAGCTTTTCTTTCCTTCGGCTATTGGGTTTTCATAGACACAACGATCGCTTTCAATGTATTTACGGCAATTCTAATTGTTGCTTGTCCCTGTGCTCTTGCTTTAACTGCACCTTTTACATTGGGAAATGTGCTCCGTATTATGGGAAATCGAAAATTATATTTGAAAAATGCTACAGTTATTGAACAAATGGCGAAAGTGGATACCATTGTTTTCGATAAAACGGGAACGATTACTTCGAATAAAAAGACTTCCATTACGTATGAAGGAGTACAATTGTCTGACTATGAACTTTTATTATTAAAGAGTGTTGTAAGAGCATCAAATCATCCCTTGAGTAGAAGATTATATGAGTTTATTCCGAATCAGAATACAATTGAAATCACCAGTTTTGAAGAAATTACGGGAAAGGGTATATGTGCTAAAATTGACAATCGTTTGGTGAAGTTGGGTTCTTCTCAGTTTTTAGACCATATGAGTGAAAACACACATAAAAAAACGAAAGTTCATATTGAAATTGATGGCGTTTACAAAGGGAGTTATGTGTTTAATAACCAATACCGAGAAGGATTGGAGCAACTTTTTGAAAATTTAGCCAAGAATTACAACCTGGTAGTTCTCTCCGGTGATAACGATGGAGAACGCAAAATATTAGAAAAGATGCTTCCGGAAACGACTACTTTAGTGTTTAACCAAAAACCAGAACAAAAACTAAACTTCATAGAGCAACTCCAAAGAAAAGGTAAAAACGTCATGATGGTTGGCGATGGATTGAATGATGCAGGCGCTTTGACACAAAGTAATGT
>DATEDY010000133.1:0-4077 GCA_035281405.1 Flavobacterium sp. | reverse complement strand
GTAATAACATTGGGAATTTGAGACTTAATGGTCATAAAAAAAGTTTTAATTGGGAATTTTTACTTCACAAATTTAATACAATAAGTTTATAAGTTGTTGAGTTTATTATATCAGATTTTTATTTCATCTTTGCGAAAACGTTTCATATTGAAAAATAGTATTCTTATAGCGCTATTAACCATTGGTTTAAATGCTTCGGCACAAACTATACGCAAGTATTCAAACGAGTTTATGAATATTGGGGTAGATGCACGTGCCTTTGGCATGTCCAATGCTATGGTAGCACATACCAGTGATGTCAATTCAGGTTATTGGAATCCAACTGGTTTATTAAAAATAGAAGATCACGAAGCAAGTTTAATGCATGCCAGTTATTTTGCTAACATTGCACAATATGACTATATCGGCTATGCCAAAAAAATAGACGATCGAAGCGCTTGGGGTATGTCAGTTATCCGTTTTGGAGTTGATGATATCCTAAACACTACACAATTAATTGATGCCGACGGAAATATTGACTATAACCGTATCAGCTTGTTCTCTACTGCTGATTATGGCGTAACCTTTTCTTATGCTAGAAAGTTGCCACTTCATAATTTTCAATATGGAGTGAATGCTAAGGTGATCCGAAGAGTAATTGGTGATTTTGCCAGTTCATGGGGATTCGGTTTTGATTTCGGAATGCAATACGAAAAAAACGATTGGCAATTCGGATTAATGGTTCGTGATATTACAACAACTTATAACATTTGGAATATAAACGAAGAAGAATTTAAAAAAATTCAGGATGCACAGCCTGAAGATCCATTGCAAACTCAAGATTTACCTGAAAGCAGTGAAATCACTTTACCAAAGGCACAACTTGGTCTAGCTAAAAAATTTGAATTCCACAATGAAATGAGTTTATTGGCAGCAGCTAATTTGAATATGCAATTCCAACAAACTAACGATATTATTTCCACTGATGTTGTAAGTATTTCTCCGGCAGTAGGATTTGAATGGGGTTATAACAATTTAGCCTTTGTTAGAGTGGGCGCAGGAAATTTCCAAAAAACATTACAACTTGACGGAAATGAGAAAACGAGTTTCCAGCCAAATATAGGACTTGGATTTCAATACAAAGGAATTTCAGTAGATTATGCACTTACCGATTTAGGAAATCAGAGTTCTGCTTTATATTCCAACGTGTTTTCGGTAAAAGTAGATTTATCAATTTTTAGATAAAACCACAATGATTATTGACTGAAAAGAATTAAAAATGAAAAAAAAACTGGCTTTCTTCCTTTTTTTACTATTCCCTTTTTGTACATTTTCACAAATCAACCCCGTTACACCTCAAACACAGATCAGCATTTTAACTGTTGATGTTGCCAATGAATCCCATACTTTATATGGACACACTGCGATAAGAGTCAAAGACGATTCCAATCACTTTGATTATGTATGGAACTATGGTATGTTTGATTTCAGAACCGAAAACTTCATTTTAAAATTCATAAAAGGGGATTTACAATATTATGCTGCTGCTTATCCCTATGCTGATTTTGAATACAGCTATCAAATGGAAAACCGTAGCATTTATGAACAAGTATTGAATATATCCACAGAAGAAAAACAAAAATTATTCGAAAAATTAAGCCAATCGGTGTTAACTGATGATAAATTTTACACCTACAAATTCATCGATCGCAATTGTACGACAAAAGTAATTGATGTGGTAAACGAAGTTTTGAAAGATAAACCCATTCAGAATACTCTACATAAAGACGAAAGTTATCGCTCGGTTTTATTTCCATATCAGCAAGATCAATTTTGGATGAATTTCGGGATTAATATTATTTTTGGGCAAAGACCAGATGAGCAGGCAAAAGTGCTATTTCTTCCTTTGGACTTAATGAAGGTTTTAGATAAAACAGAGTATCAAGGTAAACCTTTAACATCAAAAGCCAAAACCAATTATCAGGCATTTACATCTGAAAAAAAGTTTGATTTTTTTAACAGTATTTACCCACTTCTTTTGGCATTATTAATTTTCATTACCCTAAACCGAAAAATAACCAATATCATTTACTTCGGAATATTAGGATCAATCGGATTACTTTTCAGCCTGATTGGCCTGTATTCTTTACACAGGGAAATTTTATGGAATTATAACATTCTAGTATTCAATCCATTAAACCTAATCTTGATTTATTTTATCATAAAAAACAACGCTGTATGGATTAAAAAAACAAGTCGGGCATGTTTACTCCTTTTAGCCATTTATTTGCTTTATATGCTAAATAAAGTACATTTAATGATGGTTTTACCGTTAATTGCAACTTCTGCAATTCAGTTATTACGTTTGTCTAGAAAAAAAATTGAATAAAATCCTTTTTTATTGGCCTCTGTAGAACAATACCGTGCTAATTGTTTTCACCACAATATTAAGATCCAAGAATAAGCTTCGGTGTTTGATATAATACAAATCGTACTGTAATTTAATCAAGCTATCCTGTAGTGTTTCCCCATAAGAATAATTCACTTGTGCCCAACCAGTTAGACCCGGCTTCACCACATGACGGGTTTCATAAAAAGGCATCATGGCAGCAATTTCCTTAACAAAAACAGGACGTTCCGGACGTGGTCCAATAATCGCCATATCTCCCTTGAGAACATTTATAAATTGAGGCACTTCATCCAGTCGTGATTTTCGCAGTATTCTACCAAATGCTGTCACTCGGGCATCATTAGTTGTGGCAAATACTGCTCCGTTTTTTTCTGCATCAACTACCATTGAACGAAGTTTATAAATTTTAAAGGTTTGTCCGTTCTTTCCAACCCTCTCTTGCGTATACAACAAAGGCCCTTTATTTCCAAGCAAATTCCCAAGCATAATAATAGGCGCAATAAACAAACCAATGATTAATCCTGTTAAGGCCATAGCAACTTCTACGGTACGCACAAAAATCAGGTATAATTTATTTTGATTGCTTCTGGAAAACGGGAAGTATTTATAGAAATCCTGAGCTACGTATTGCACTGGTATGCGATGTGTAATACTTTCGTACACTTGAGTATATTCTCTAATGGAAACACCACTTTCCAATAATTTAATCAGCACATTATATAGTTCAACAGTTATACTTTCTGTTTTTTGCGATGCAATAACAATTTCCGACACATAGTGTTCCGCCAGATAATCTTCCAAATCATTCAAGTTAATAGTATCAACATCCTTGAATTTTGCAGTATTTGTATTGCTCAAATTGATAAAACCAACTACCTTAAAATGTGGATCGGTTTTCTGGATACCTCTAATCAATTCTGGCAATTCATTTTGATGGCAGATAAAAATTGCTCTTTTCCAAAAACGGTTTGACGCGATAAACTTCACATAGGTAATTCTCCAAAAAAGCAAAGAACAAAAGATTCCTATGTAAAAAAGAAATATCTGAAGGCGATTCTCTGGTAAAGCGGGAGTGATTTTTGGCGTAAGCAGATACACCAAAACAGTGAGCGAGGTAGTAAGTACTGTACTTTTAATTACCTGATATTGGTTACTTGCCACCTGAAGATTGTACATCTCGAAAACTGTTCCAAAAAACAACAAGTAAAGGGACAAAACCAGAGTCCAATAGTAATTTACAGGAGAAATTGTAAAATACCGAAAATCAAAAATTGACCCGACCATGTGCAACATACCCAAAACAAAGACAACATCTACTACACGGAGTAAAATCTTCCGTTCTGAAACTTCAAAGTGTATCTTATTGTTTGATGTCATTGTTTGATTATCCTTCACCGAAATTAGCAAATATTTGACATAAATATCTTTTTCTTAAACAAATAATCTAAGTCAAATCTTGGAAAGAAGCCTCAAAAAGAGCAATCCATTGATTTTTAACCACTTCCCAATCTAACTCTTCCACTTTTTTTCTTGCATTGTATGTCAGTTTTTTCGTTAAATCCATATCCTGTGCTAATTGCAAAACAGTTTCACTCATCGCTATAGCATCATTATCAGCAACTAACATAGCATCTATATTGTCATTAAGTAAAAAAGGAATTCCGCCAACATTTGTAGAAACAACTGGA
>DATEDY010000132.1:0-9024 GCA_035281405.1 Flavobacterium sp. | reverse complement strand
ACTACCCGAAACCATTCCAACTCGCCAACCTGCCATATTGAATGTTTTACTCAATGAATTCAACTCCAAAGCCACTTCCTTTGCATCTTCAATTTGCAAAATCGACATCGGATTATCATTCAGTACAAAGCTGTACGGATTGTCATTGACGATCAGAATATCGTGTTTTTTTGCAAAAGCAATCAATTTTTCAAATAACGCTTTACTTCCTCTGGCACCTGTAGGCATGTGCGGATAGCTGACCCACATCAGTTTCACTTTTGACAAATCGCGTTGCTCTAGTGTTGCAAAATCGGGTTCCCAGTTGTTTGCTTCAGACAAATCATAAAAAACAGAAGATGCTCCAACTAAATTAGACACCGAATGATACGTTGGATAACCCGGATTGGGAATTAACACTTCGTCTCCTTCATTCAGGAATGCCATGGAAATATGCATAATTCCTTCTTTAGAACCCATTAACGGCAGGATTTCCTGATTCGGATTTAACGAAATTCCGAAATGGGTTGCATAAAAATCAGCCATTCCTTTTCGCAATTCAGGCAATCCCTGATAGCTTTGATATTCATGCGCTTTTTCATCAAACAAAGCTTTCTGGATAGCCAAAATCACTTTATCGGAAGGAGCCAAATCAGGACTTCCGATTCCCATATTAATAATTGGTTTTCCATCCAGAATAAGTTGACGGACTTCATTTAATTTTTGAGAGAAGTAGTATTCATTGATACTCTTCAATCGATTCGCAGTTGCAATCATAATCTTCCGTTTTTATATTCTCCTAATACTTTAAATTCTTTTGTTTTCAGTTCCAAAACCGCTTTCGCTTTCCTATAATGATCGTATTCATCAAACGTTACATCAATAAAAAAGGAATACGTCCAGGGTTTTTCGATTACCGGCATCGACTGAATCTTGGTCAAATTCAATCCACATTGATTCATATCTTTAAGTATGTAAGCCAAGTTTCCCTGTTCGTCTTCCAATTCAAATTTTAAAGACGCTTTATTAATTTCATCTTCAGGAATTACTTTATTGGTTGTTTTGACGATTACAAATCGAGTGGTATTATTTTTAATCGTATGAATATCTGAGGCCAACACCTCTAAATCATACAATCTTGCCGCCACGGGACTTGCCACAGCAGCAATTCCCTTCAGTTGTTCTCGCTGGATTTTTTGCGCGGTTTCAGCAGTATCGGCACTTTCCACCAATTTGATATGTGGATACTGGCTGAAGAAAACGCCACATTGCAACAAGGCGATCGGATGCGAATGCACTTCTTTAATATCTTCAATACTTTGTCCTTTCAACGCCATCAATGTCATATTGATTCGGAGATAATATTCACCTATAATGTGTAGGTTATTCTGATCAATAAGTGCATAATTAGGAATTATGGAACCGGCAATAGAATTCTCCAAAGCCATCACTCCTTTTGATGCTTTTTGATGCAATAAACTTTTGACCAAGTCGCCAAATGACATGCATTCCTCCAAAGCAACTTCGTTATTAAAATAACGCTCAGCCACTTGGTGATGAAATGAACCTTTAATTCCCTGAATTGCGATTTTAGTTTCCATAGGACAAAAAAAAATCCCGATGAGATTCACCGGGATTGACTTTATATAATTTAATTTATTGACTACACATTAAACAATACTACAACAACCCCTGGTCTTGCTCCAGAAGAAAAAATAAAAGCTGTTATAATATGTTGCGAAATTTTTCACTTGTTGATTTTGTATTCCGCTAAAGTATATAAATATTTTTTAAACACAAAACTATTTGAACCTTTTTGGCTTAAATTATTACATTTGCGGTAAATACACCTATTATGTCAATCGAAGTTCAAAATATTTCTAAAAGTTATGGCGCACAAAAAGCGTTGGACAACATTTCATTCAAAGTAAATAAAGGAGAAATTGTTGGGTTTCTGGGACCAAACGGTGCCGGAAAATCAACCTTAATGAAAATTTTGACTACCTATATCAATGCAGATGAAGGACTTGCCAAAGTAAATGACTTTGATGTAAAAGACAATGCTATTAATGTACAGAAATCGGTGGGTTACCTTCCTGAGCACAATCCTTTGTATCTGGATTTGTATGTTAAGGAATACCTGACTTTCAATGCTGATGTTTATAAAGTAGACAAATCCCGCATCGATGAAGTAATTAACCTGACTGGATTGACTCCGGAATCACATAAAAAAATTGGACAATTATCCAAAGGATACCGTCAGCGTGTAGGACTGGCCACAGCATTATTGCACAATCCTGACGTTCTAATTTTAGACGAACCCACTACAGGATTGGATCCGAATCAATTAGTTGAAATCCGTGACTTGATCAAAAACATCGGAAAAGATAAAACCGTATTTCTTTCTACACATATTATGCAGGAAGTAGAAGCTATTTGTGACCGTGTGATTATTATTAACAAAGGAAAAATAGTAACCGACAATACCATTGAAAATTTAGTTCAGGAAGTAGTGGCGCAAATTATTGAAGTGGAATTTGACCAAGTGGTTTCTGAAACTTTAATTGAACAGCTACCCGAATTGAATTCTTTCGTAAACAAAGGAGGAAATAACTGGGAATTGATTTTCAATACTGAAACCGATATGCGTCCAGCAGTTTTCGATTTCGCTCAAAACAACGGATTAAAAACGTTACAACTTTCATTGAAAAGCAAAAACTTAGAAAGTATTTTCAGAGAAAAGACAAAATAATTCCATGAAGGAAAATCTTAGTAAAAATATTGCTATCACTTTATTGATTGAATTTTTAAGTTGTGTGATGCTATTCGGCTACGGACTTACTGATTCTCCTCTATTTGTTTTTTGGCTATTTGCTACGGTGATTATTAATTCTATAGCTGTTTTTTTACTACTCAGATATAAAACAAGATTTTACATCCTTTTGGCACTACTTTGCTTAATTACAATCGCAACACCACCACTGACATTACTTTATGCCATCAGCAAAATTAAGTGCTAATATTTAAAACTTTTACACAACAAAAAAGACTGTCTTTACAGTCTTTTTATTTTCATTTAATATCCTCCGCCACCGCCACCGCCTGAAGTTTGTTTCATCAACTGACCGCGTATTTCCCCATCAGGATAAGCACTACTGTGAATATTCACATAATACAGATTGGCTTTTAAATCAGCTTCCTGTTCTGTAGTAAGTGCTGCACTTGTCAAATACATTGGCGAAGCAGTTACAGTTATAGGAAAAACAGGACCACCGGAAACTCCAACAGCACCTTTATGCACATGTGCTGCTGTAGCAGTCATACCTGAATAGGTAACAGTCAGGTTAAAAATTTTAGTAGTATTATTAAAAGAAAGTGTGGCAGTTCCTGTAGCGGTTGAAGCATTAGAAGGCACTTCACTCGCTCCTGTTAATGTTGCTCTATAGGTAGTACTTGCAGGTGTTCCACCACCTTCATTATCATCATCTGAAGAGCAAGAATTCAAGCTCAAAACAAAAAAAGGAATTACTAAAAACTGAACTATCCGTTTCATCTTTCTATTTTTAGATTATTCTTTTAAAACCTCAAAAAATATCAAACATATAATCAATAAATACTGATTATTAAACGACTCATAAAGTTAGTGATTAATCTCCTATAACGCCAAAATCAATTCTAATATTTTAAAAAACAGCTTTTTAACAAAAAAAGCATTCGTTTCGAATGCTTTCTGAGTATAAATACTATCTAAAAAATTTCTTTGGCTATTGCTCTGATATTTTCAGCTTTACCCATCGAATAATAATGCAATACTGGGATTCCTGCTTTTACCAATTCTTTACTTTGGTTAATACACCACTCGATTCCTATCTCTTTTACTGCTTCATTATCTTTTGCTTTTACGACTGCCATAATTAAATCGTCCGGTAAATCTACTTTGAAACGGTGCGGAATTAAATTCAGTTGTTTTTTGGTAGCAATCGGTTTCAATCCCGGAATGATAGGCACGGTGATCCCGGCAGCGCGGCATTTTTCGACATAATCAAAAAACTTCTGGTTATCGAAAAACATTTGGGTGATGATATAATCGGCACCATTTTTAATTTTCTGCTTCATGAAATAAATATCACTATCCATACTTGGTGCTTCCATGTGCTTTTCAGGATAACCTGCCACTCCAATACAAAAATCGGTTTTATTAGTATTTTGCAAATCGGCATCCAGATAAATTCCGTTGTTCAGGTTATTGATTTGGGTAACCAATTCAGAAGCATACACATTTCCGTCTTTTTCAGGTTTGAAATAAATTTCACTTTTTACGGCGTCACCACGAAGTGCAACCACATTATCGATTCCAAGAAAATCCATATCAATCAGGAAATTTTCAGTATCTTCTTTGGTAAAGCCACCACATAAAATATGCGGAATAGCATCTACTCCATACTTATTTTGAATAGCCGAACAAATTCCAACCGTTCCGGGGCGTTTTTTTACAATTTTCTTTTCCAATAATCCGTTTGGCAATTCTTTGAATTCGTATTCTTCACGATGGTAAGTCACATCAATGAACGGCGGGTTGAATTCCATCAACGGATCAATTCCGTCAAAAATGCATTGAATATTCTGACCTTTCAAAGGCGGTAAGATTTCGAAGGAAAATTGTGTTTTCCCGTTGGCTTTTTCTATATGTTGCGTTACTTTCATTCCTAAATTATGAATTATAAATTATGAGTTATGAGTTGTCCTAATCAGCAATATTTGGATTCAACCATTTCTCAGCATATTCGTAAGTACAGTTTCTTCGTTTGGCGTAATCGCGTACCTGATCTTCCTTGATTTTCCCTAGTCCGAAGTATTTGCTCTGCGGATTGGCAAAATAATATCCGGAAACCGAAGCTGCAGGCCACATCGCCATACTTTCTGTTAATGTTACACCAATGTTTTCCTCTACTTTCAGCAATTCCCAGATTGTTGGTTTTTCCAAATGATCCGGACAAGCTGGATATCCGGGAGCCGGACGGATACCTTTATAATTTTCTTTGATCAGTTCTTCATTGGTCAGATTTTCATCAGAAGCATAACCCCAGACTTCCTTTCTCACTTTTAAATGCAGGTATTCCGCAAAAGCTTCCGCAAAACGATCACCCAAAGCCTTCACTAAAATCGAATTGTAATCATCCAATTGTTTTTCAAATTCAGCTGCTTTCTCATCCACACCGAAACCGGTAGTCACGCAGAAACAACCCATATAATCCTGAACTTTTCCTATAGGCGCCACGAAATCGGCTAAAGCAATATTAGGAGCGCCGGCCGTTTTTTGTGATTGCTGGCGAAGCGTTAAAAATTTTACCAATTCCTTTCCGTTATCATCACTAACCAAAATATCATCATCATTGACCTGATTAGCCGGATAAATTCCTAAAATACCTTTGGCAGTAAACCATTTTTCGGTAATAATCTGCGTAAGCATTTTTTGTGCATCTTCAAACAAAGAAGTTGCTTGTTCTCCAACCACTTCATCAGTTAAAATAGCCGGATACTTACCATACAATTCCCACGATTGAAAAAAAGGCGTCCAATCGATAAAGTCAACTAGTTCCGATAAATCAATTGCTATCGTTTTAGTGCCAATGAAATTTGGTTTGGCAGGTTGGTAATTTTCCCAATCCGTTTTAAACTTGTTCTTTCTTGCCTCTGCAATTGACAGAAAATTTTTCTCACGGCTTCTGTTCAAGTATCCTTCACGCAACGTATCGTATTCGTCACGGAGGGATTTTGCATAAGTCAACTTTGTATCCGTTTGCAGTAAATTAGTTGCAACCGTTACAGCTCGAGATGCATCATTGACATGCACGACTGTTTCCTTATATTCAGGAGCAATTTTCACTGCGGTATGCGCACGTGACGTTGTTGCGCCACCAATCATTACTGGTATTTTGATATTTAGTTTATCCAATTCTTTGGCCAAATACACCATTTCGTCTAATGATGGTGTAATCAAACCACTCAATCCGATAATATCCACATTTTCTTTAACTGCTGTTTCGATAATTTTTTCAGGCGGAACCATTACTCCCAAATCAATGATTTCAAAGTTGTTACACGCTAACACCACCGAAACAATATTCTTTCCGATATCATGTACATCACCTTTAACCGTAGCCATTAATACACGTCCTGCGCTTGATGATTTTCCGTCTTTTTGTGCTTCGATAAAAGGCAACAAATACGCGACTGCTTTTTTCATCACGCGGGCAGATTTCACTACTTGTGGCAAGAACATTTTCCCACTTCCGAACAAATCACCTACCACGTTCATTCCGTTCATCAAGTGATTTTCGATTACTTCAATAGGTCGGTTTACTGTTAGGCGGGCTTCTTCGACATCTATTTCAATAAACTCATCAACTCCTTTTACCAAAGAATGTGTCAAACGTTCCTGCACCGAACCATTTCGCCATTCTTGTCCAGTACGTTCTGCAGTTTTCACTTCACCTTTCACACTTTCGGCAAAATCCAAAAGCCTTTCGGTAGCATCGTCTCTTCTGTCTAAAATAACATCTTCAACATGTTCCAATAAATCCTTAGGAATATCATCATAAATCGTCAACATTTCCGGATTAACAATTCCCATGGTCATACCGTTCTGAATGGCATGATACAAGAAAACCGAATGCATTGCTTCGCGTACCGCATCATTCCCTCTGAACGAAAAAGAAACATTACTTACGCCACCACTGATATGTGCATGAGGTAAATTTTCTCGAACCCATTTGGTACCTCTGAAAAAATCCAACGCATTCAATCGATGCTCTTCCATTCCGGTTGCAACGGGAAATATATTTAAGTCGAAAATGATATCCTGAGGCGGAAAATTCACTTCGTTGACTAAAATATCATAGGATCTTTGACAAATTTCTACACGACGTTCGTAATTATCGGCTTGACCAACTTCATCGAAGGCCATAACAATAACCGCCGCGCCATATCTTTTAATTAATTTTGCGTGTTCAACAAAAGCAGCTTTACCTTCTTTCAAGGAAATGGAATTCACGACACATTTTCCCTGAACAACTTTCAAACCCGCTTCGATAATTTCCCATTTGGAACTGTCAATCATTATAGGCACTCTGGAAATATCGGGTTCAGCTGCAATAAGATTCAGGAATCTGGTCATAGCGTGCACGCCGTCCAGCATTCCTTCATCCATATTAATATCGATGATTTGCGCACCACCTTCAACCTGCAGTCTTGCGATATCTAGTGCTTCATCGTATTTTTCTTCTTTTATCAATCTCAGGAATTTTCTTGACCCCGTTACATTAGTACGCTCGCCAACGTTTACAAAAACACTGGAGGGCGTAATAATTAAAGGTTCTAAACCTGATAATAGTAAATTTCTTCTTTCCTGACTCATTATATCAAACTAGTTCTTGTGGATTTCTTGGCTTATAATTTTTAGCAATTTCTGCCATCAGCCTAATATGATCTGGAGTAGTTCCACAACAACCTCCAATTATATTTACCAAATTTTCTTCTAAATATTCTTTAATAAATGCTTGCGTTTGCTCAGGAGTTTCATCATACTCACCAAAAGCATTAGGCAACCCGGCATTAGGATGTGCTGAAACATTGAATGAAGTATTGTGTGCCAAAGTCTTCAAATAAGGCTTAAGCAAATCAGCTCCCAAAGCGCAGTTAAAACCTACACTCAACAAAGGAATATGCGATACGGAAATCAAAAACGCTTCAACCGTTTGACCCGACAAAGTACGTCCCGAAGCATCAGTAATAGTTCCTGACACCATGATAGGAACGTCAATATTTCGTTCCTCTTTAACCTCTTCAATAGCAAAAAGCGCTGCTTTTGCATTTAATGTATCGAAAATGGTTTCCACCAATAACACATCACAACCTCCATCTAACAATGCTTCTACTTGCTGCTTGTAAGCAATGCGCAAATCATCGAAAGTCACTGCTCTGTAACCCGGATCATTTACATCAGGTGACATGGATGCAGTTCTGTTTGTTGGCCCAATGGAACCAGCAACGAAACGTGGCTTATCAGTAAACTCATCGGCAACTTCACGAGCAATTTTAGCTGATTCGTAATTCAATTCATAAACTAAATCTTCCATGTGGTAATCAGCCATACCGATGGTTGTTCCCGAAAACGTATTGGTTTCAACAATATCGGCACCGGCTTGATAATACATGCGATGCACTTCTTTTACAGCTTCGGGCTGCGTTAAAGAAAGCAAATCATTATTCCCTTTTAACGGATGTGGAAAATCTTTGAAACGTTCTCCTCGAAAATCCTCTTCTTCGAATTTATAACGTTGCAACATGGTTCCCATCGCTCCATCGAGCACAAGAATTCTATTTTTAATTTCAGATTGAATTTTTGACATAAAATGTAACATAATAGGCAATAAACGCCTGATTTGGGGCGCACAATTCCATTATGTTATCTAAAAAGAGAGAGGAAATTACTCTGTTATCTTCGCCTTACTTTACTATTAAAAACAGCATAGAGACTAGAATGCAGCACCTTCTACAAGTGTAGGGTTGCTAAGCGTTCACTGGGTCTATTCCCTCCCGCTTTCTTGATAACGATACTAAAATTATGAACGATGCAAAAGTAGCAATAAAAAACAGAAAAAGAAATATTTTCCGTTTTTTACTAAAAATTAAATTATTTTAGTTTTATATTCTAAAAACAAATCAATATATAGAAAATTATCCATTAATTTTATCATACCCCAAAAAATAATGAAAGTACCATTTCTTAGAAGCATTGCTCAAACAAAGTACAAGCAGTACATTGAGCATCAGAAAAATAAGCACCCAACTGTCTGTTTTATGACTGAAGAGCATGGAAAGAAAAAACAATCTGAAAATTTCCAAATAGTAAATCCATTTTTTCTGCTCCAGTAAAGCTCCAATATTAATCAACGTAACAATTAAAATCCCTGAGAAATTAAGTTTTTCATAACCGTCAAGATTCGAAAAAGTAAAAGTAATGAAAGTAAGCAGCAGAAAAAC
>DATEDY010000131.1:0-6124 GCA_035281405.1 Flavobacterium sp. | reverse complement strand
CCGCAAAGTATTCAGATCAATTGTTATGGTACCGAAGGGAAAACCATGAATAAGTTGTGCGATATCATGACCGAATTCAAATGCCCGCTGTATGATCCGCAAGTACCCGCTCGTTATGATGAATTTGAAGAATAATAGAATATGAAGATAAATCCTAAAACAGGAATAGATCAATTGATTTTCGGGATGAAACAGAAAGACGTAAAAGCGTTATATGGTAATCCTGATAAACAATATGAAGACGAAGACAGCAACATTATTTATCTGTATAATGATAAAAAAATGCGCTTAACCTTTTACGAAGACGAAGATTTCCGCTTCGGTTATGTCATTACATCACATCCGGATGCCGAATTGTTTTCTGAAAAAATCATCGGAAAGTCATGGCAGGAAACCGAAAGGCTATTAACCGATAAGAATATCAAATCATTGGAGAAGGAAAACTTCGATTCAGTGGATAATTATTTCAACGAAAGCAACTGGATGATCTTTCAAGTGGAATACAATGAAGTTATCCGTTTTGAATTAGGTGCCGTTTTTAATGAAAAGGCCGACGAATTCGATTGGAAGTTTAAAGGATAAATTATAAGTGATAGATTCTGAAAATAACTCATAGCTTATATTCATAACTAAAAAACAAAACCCCGAGTTAATACTCGGGGTTTTGTTTTTATTATTTAGTAACTGCTCCTGGTGCAGTCTCCAATAACTCTAATTCGAAAATTAAGTTGGAATTTGGAGGAATAACACCACCAGCTCCTTGTGCACCGTAACCTAAGTTAGAAGGAATGAACAATAACGCTTTGTCGCCTAAATTCATTTTCTCTAAACCTTCTAAGAAACCAGGGATTAAACCGTCTTTTCTTCCCGCTTGGAAAGGGAAAGGCTGGTAACCTTTAGCTGCAGCTCTGTTAGGATCTAATTTTCCATAATCAGCAGCAACATTTTCATAACTGGTATCAAATAAGCTTCCGTCTTCAAAATAACCTGCATAGTGAACATATACTGTAGAACCATCAGCAGGTTTTTTACCAGAACCTTTAGTAACAATACTGTAAACCAAACCAGACTCAGATTTAGTACCTGACGCTTTAGCTTGAGCAAAATAAGCAAGCTTGTCTGCTTTTACTTTTAGTAATTTAGCTTCGTTAGCTTTTTGTTCAGCAACTTGTTTTGCCACACTCTCTTTGAAGATTTTAGCAGCATCAAATTTTTTAGCTTTAGATCCCTTGCGGATAATAGTAACCTTTTTGATAACATCATCTTGAGCAATAGCATTCACAATATCTTGACCCGTAACTACATGTCCGAAAACAGTGTGTTTACCATTTAACCATGGAGTTTCTTTGTGTGTGATAAAAAACTGTGAACCGTTAGTACCGGGACCAGCGTTAGCCATTGATAAAATACCGGGACCTGTATGGTTTAAATCAGCAACAATTTCATCTTTAAATTTATAACCCGGACCACCACTTCCGTTTCCATCTGGATCTCCACCCTGAACCATGAAGTTAGGAATTACACGGTGAAATTTCAATCCGTTGTAAAAAGGTTTGCCACTGAATTTCTCGTTAACCATTGGGTTTTTCCCTTCTGCTAGCGAAACAAAATTAGCCACAGTGATAGGCGTTTTTTCAAATTCCAATTGTAATACAATTTTTCCTTTGTTAGTTTCTATTTCTGCATACATTCCGTCAGGCAATTGATCACCACCGGAGTTGCATGAGAATAATAAGGCAATTAAACTTAAAAATAGACTTGTCATTCGATTCATTTTAGTTAATAATTATAATAGTTATTCAATTGTTGTTTTCGGTTTTGCGGCGGAATCCACTTTAATGTCATTCAATGTTACTGTATACATTAACGGTTGGTTGGTGCCTACTTTTTTCTCATCACCATGATAACCGAATGCCATATGTGAAGGGAATAAAAAGCGTACTGTTTCGCCCTTTTTCATCAACTTCAGTCCGTGGCGCAATCCCATGATGATATTCTGTTTGTCCACCACATATTTTTGTGGTTTCAACTCTTCTTGTGTATAGATGATATTGCCTTTCAAATCCTTGATTTCATAATCATAATAAGCAATTTCACCTTTCTCAGGCATATCTGTCGCTGCTTCGTTTTTGGCTAAATAGGTATACCAATAGCCTTTTGTGGAAGCAACATAATCCGCAGCGGTATCTTTTTTGATAATCGCAGCAATGATGCCTTCTTCATTCTGATTCAATTTTTTATTTCTTTCAATGGATTGTTTCATAAACTCACCTCCGCTATGAGAAATAGGTCTTCTGGCTTCCTGTTTCTGGCTACAACAAGTAACCAAATTCATGCCAAGCAATAAACATCCCGCAATTTTTACCAACTTCATACTGTTACTTTTTTAATTTCTTTTACAATTGCTACAAAACGAGCTATTGTTTCTTCCATTGTTGCAGTCGATTTTCCTCCCGCTGCATTGATATGTCCGCCACCGTTAAAATAGCTTCTGGCAAACTGATTCACATCAAAATCACCCTGTGAACGGAACGATATTTTGATAATACCTTCCGATTTATTCTCGATAAAGATAGCGGTAAAATTGATACCATCAATAGATAATCCATAATTAACAAAACCTTCAGTATCGCCTTTTTGGTAATGATGGGCATCCAGTTCTGCCTGAGTAAGTGTAATGTATGAAGTTTGAAACTCCGGAAGTAACTGCATGTTTTGTAAGGCTTTGCCTAGTAGCTGCATGCGGTCGTAAGTACTCGTGTCAAATAAATTGTTATGTATTTCTGCATTGCGAATGCCTCGGTCAATCAAATCGGCAGCCACGCGGTGTGTAGTACCCGATGTGCATGAAAAACGGAAAGAACCGGTATCAGTAACCAAACCGGTATACAAGCATGTGCCTACCGTCACATTAATCAGGTTTTGCATACCCAACTTATGAATGAAATGATACACCATTTCACAAGTCGAACTCATCAACGTATCCGAATACATGTATTTAGCATAAGCATCCGGTAATTGATGGTGATCAATCATGATGAATGTTTTATCCAGTTGTTCTAAAAATGCCGACATGAATTCGCCGGTACGGTGTAAGGCGTTGAAGTCCAATGTGAAAATCAAATCAGCTTCCAAAAGTTTGGGTTCGCAAGCTTCGTGGTTTTCTTCAAAACACAATACGTTTTCAGAACCGGGCAACCAAGCCAGATAATCCGGAAATACATTGGGTGAAATCACTGTCACCTCATGGTGTAGTTGTATAAGAAAGTTGTACAAACCAAGCGTGGATCCCATAGAATCTCCATCCTGATTGCGGTGGGGTATAATTACTATTTTTTTTGGCGAAGACAATAACTGTTTAATCGCTTCAATATCATGTGCGTTCATCATCCTGCGAAAATACTATTTTTTGAAGAAAAAAATAATCTAATAAGTGTATTTAACGGTAAAAGCCGATCACTTTTAAATGACCGGCTTTCTTTTTTCTTTTGAAAAATCAACTGCCTTTCAGAATTTCAAGTTTAGCTGACTTTTTGGTCTGGTCATACTTGATGAGTAATATACTATTATTGTCTGCGGGCAAGACATAAAAATCACCTTCTTTGTTGTCTGTTGAAAAAGTAATAAAATCAGAAACCGTGAATTTATCATTTTCAAGACGGGCTTTTTTGATAATTCCGGTCGTTTTTCCTGCTTCTGCTTTTTGATCGAGATAGAAAGCACTTTCCAAACGGTGATTGTTTGTGGTCTGGAACAGATAGTCTAATTTTCCATCATATTCCATTTCTGTTAAATTGAAATAAGGTCTTACCACTATGCTGTTTAAACCTGTAAGTGTGGATTCTTTGGGTAATTTATGAGTTGCAGTGTGTTTCATGTTTTCATCAAATTCCAATACGATCATGTTTTCCATGGTATATTTTGACTGCCAGTTTGTGGATGAAAAAGTACCAATAGATGTTACCAGTAATCCTTTTGCAATAGTAAATCCTTGTTTTTCCCTTCTGGCTGTTTCTCCTATGGCATAATATTTTCCTTCAGACGCCGCTAGTGAATAAAAGAATATGGTACCCATTTCTTTTGGTTTGGTCTCTGGACTAAAACCTAAAGTTTTTTTAAAGTTGAAATCTTTAAAGCTAACTTTGTTTTGCCCTAAACTTTCACCGGTTCTGGAATACTTTTCAATAAAATAACCGTTGTTGTAATCGTTATCCGGGTAATTATTATTCAGTTCATACGTTTCTCCAAATAAAATAATTTCTCCTTCTTGGTTTACAAAAGCTTTGGTATAAAAATTAGGAACAGTTTCGTAGGCATGGCCTGTGGAGAACAACTCTTTGCCGGTGTTGGCATCAAGTACAATCGCCTTGAATGTTGGTTGTTTGTCATAAACAGAACCCCATTCTTTTTCCATAATCACAACAATATCATCATTAGCAAATAATGGAGCAGCGGTTTTTTTATTATTATGATCTTTCGGAGATTCATAAACCCAGTTTTTACTTTCATCATCCGCTAGGAAATGAAAATTATATCCGATTCTTTTTTTTCGGGCTACTTCGGTAAAAAGGAAACCTTTATTGGTTATTGGATAGACCAGTGACAAATCAGCAATTTTTTCTGCCCATTTATAAAATTGCGGAGCAAATACTTCTTTCGGTACTTTTAATTCTTTGGTTTTTACAAGTTCTCCCTTGTCAGAATAAACTCGTAATGTGGTGGTTTCTTTAGGGATATTATGGAAAGAGGCTATGATTCTGTTGCCGTTGTTTTTGATGTCTAGGAAAGTATCATCTTTCCCTAGTATAAAAGTTTCCTTTTTTAGTACAGATAAGTCTCCGTCCAAAAAGGTAATAACCCCTTCTGATTGTTTGTTTTCCAGTTTTTTGGTGTTCAAATGGAACATATAATGGCTTCTGTTACCATTGATTGTCACGGTACCTATGTCTCGGTGATTTAAATAATCAACTTCACTGACAGTTAAAGATTGTGCATTAGTAACTGATAAGGAGAAAAGACCAAATAACCCCGTGAAGACAAATTTTAGTTTCATGATTTTTTAGCTTGTTTAATAGTGTTTATTTTCAATGCATAGTTTGTGGCATTGGTTTTTAAAAGCCAAAAATAAGATTTTATGACAAATTGTAAAAGGGATAATAGTAAGGAACGAAAATTGAAGTTTCTTCTTTACCATTAGGAAAGTGCAATGATATTCAGATTCTATAAGTAAGTAGCCTGGCAATCTTAGTAATCCTTACGATTCATCTTTCGTTGCCCGTACCAAACCGATTCCTGAAGAAAAAAATACGATGCCCAAAACACCATAAATAATCATGCCTCTTACATCCTCATTGCTTGCTTGTGTATTCATGAACAGATAGGCAGCATATAGTAACCCGCTAATTCCCAGTAGGGTGAGTATAGCACCAAAAATTCTCTTTAGATTCATCGCCTTCGTTTTTAAAGTGAACCGTAAAGTTACCCTCAAAAATTACCGAAAGTGTTATGTAATTGATATTAAAAGTTATAGAATTATCAGATGATAAGTGAAGATGTTCCTTACTTATTATTAATTTCTGATTCAAGTTACTGCATTACAGTTCTTCAATGCGATATTTAATATTGTTTTCGTCTAAATATTCTTTGATAAAATCAATGTCAGTCCATTCTTCGGAGTGTCTGTTG
Organism: Flavobacterium sp.; assembly: GCA_035281405.1. Taxonomy (GTDB): domain Bacteria; phylum Bacteroidota; class Bacteroidia; order Flavobacteriales; family Flavobacteriaceae; genus Flavobacterium. The sequence continues at coordinate 439 of DATEDY010000131.1, read as the reverse complement.
TTGCAAACATAAAGACCGTCTTTTTCTATAATAACAGTAAAATCGGGTGTGTTATTGGTAGCAATGGTTTTTCTGAATTCATAAAAAGTAATATCGTTCACTGTATTTAATGAAGAAAAAAAGGGATGCTGAGTCAGTAACTTTTCTACAGTTTCTCTTTCCTGATTTGATATGGTAAAGAAAATATGATGTTCAAATCCCATGGGTTAATTGTATTATTGATCTGATTTTAGTGATTTAAGGAACTCAGAAAATTATCTTCTAACATTTTACCTTCTTTCTCATTAGTATAACTTATCAGTACTCCAAAAAGATGATTTTTAATATAACTGTTGTAATACATTTGAGTTAATACTAATTGGTTGTTGCTGGCATTATATCCCGTAACGGTTATTTTGTAAAATTGATGCTCTCCAATTTTGAGGTCTGAACTGTTGAA
>DATEDY010000130.1:0-4441 GCA_035281405.1 Flavobacterium sp. | reverse complement strand
AATAATAGCAGTATTAGCTGCACTGATGACAATCAATGGATAATTAAAAAGATTCGGATTGTTATCAGGTAAGATTGGTTTTTTTAATTTGTTTTTTAGTTGTGCCCTTTGCTTGTTCTCACCTTGTAAAGGGCTTTCTTTTTAATGTGTATTTTTTAAAAGCACAACGTTTGTGGAAGTATATAAATTTTACCTGATTTCCTTTTTTTTGGAAGAACCTTTTTTTGAGGTTTCTGTGTTAAATTAAGTTAAAAACTTAAATATTATAACTTTTTGTTTCAATTAAATAATAAAGTGATTTTTTATAAATCAAAGTTATTTTAACAATTTTTATGAGAATTTTTTGATTGAAAAGCTAGTAAAAATCAATAAAAATGTAGCTGAAAAGCCATAAAAACCATTGATTTTGTCAAGCTGTGATTTTATGTTTTTTTTAATATAAACTTCTTTGTTTATAAGGCTTTTGGCTTTTTTTTCTGCTTTTGAAATTCAGTAAATGACAAAGCCATCGGTAATATATGTATGTGTTGTGTATCTATTTTTATACATCGAACTGCTAACCGAAAAAAACTATGATTATGCACAAAAAATTACTATTTAACAAAGTGACCGATTACTTTGTTTTTAATGAAAGAAACAAACTACTCCATAGTATGTTTCTCATTGTATCACTTTTTTGTTTTTCCGGTAGTTTGTTTTCACAAACTACATTAATCAATCCGAATACAAATGGTGGATTTAATTTAGGAAACACATTTGCTGCAAATGGATGGACGATTGCCAATGAAGGTAATGGACCTATTAAATGGACAGTGGGTACAGCTGCTTCAGGAACAACATCTGTTGGAGCAACCACTGGTTCTTCTACAACAGTCACATTAACAGCTCCAAATCCAAACATTGTCCAAGGACAGATTGTTTATGGAGCCAACATTCCGGTTAATACTTTTGTACAAAGTATTTCTGGAACAACATTGACTTTGTCGCAAAATGCTACAGCAACAGCTACTGGAATTACTTTAGGTTTCGGAAAGTTTTCTGGAGGTGTCAGTGTTGCAACAACTCAATTAACAACGGCATCTATTAATGCTAATACCTATTCAGTTACTTTGGCTGGAGTCAATCCTAATATATCTGTAGGGATGGCAATTGCTCCTGTAGCAGGATTCATTGACGTCAATACGTATGTAGCAAGTATAAATGGTACAACATTAGGATTGTCCAAAGCTTCAATTAACGGAACTGCACTTGCGGTTGCTCAAACATTGAATTTTTCGGCTACTTCAGCTGCAATTTCTGGTAATGCTGCTTATATAAGTAATGATAATGGTGTTACTAATTCGTATGGTGGCTATTCCTCAAATAGAACAGTTTATTTTTATAGAGATATTACAGTACCTTCAGATGAGAAAGCAATTACATTAACTTTTGATGTTAAATCTGCACCAAGTTCAGGTGCAGGATGGCAGGTATGGGCTGCGCCGGTTTCTCAATCAGTTACAGGAACAAATACTCAAGTTACATCACCATTTGCTTATGGCGTTTCTTGGCCTGGTGCCACATTGATTTCTTTCAATTCAAATCCTCAGGTTGCCACTACCAAAACCACAGCTTTTGTTCCTAAATCTTTTGCAGGAACAACTTTCCGATTGATTTTCGTATGGACTAACAATACATCAGCGGGATCACTTCCACCTGCAGCAATTGACAACATTTCATTAATTTCAAGAATACCAGAAGAAATTACTTGTGCACATTCAGGACTTTGGTCACAAGACAGTACTTGGGATGGTGGAAAAGTTCCAACTCCAGTTGATACTGTAATTCTTGATAATGATAACGAGGTAGTTATGATTGACTCAAGATATTCAGGATGTACCGATTTAATTCTTGCTGGTGTAAATTCTTTGGTGCAATATGCTATCAGTACCGTTATTGATGAATTTACTATCAGTAATGATTTGAACTTGGCTGCGAGTGGAGCAAGATTCAATAATCATGACGGTGCTAACGGTAAATATTTGAAAGTAGGACATAATATAGATGTTGCTGCAGCTGCAAGATTTGATAGTAGTTTTGGTTCTACCACGGCTTTTCAAGGAAGATTACTGTTAAATGGTACTTTTCCCCAAACAATAACAGTTGACCCAGCTGGTTTTATGGGAGGTTCGGCGCCAGGGACTAATGCATTTGGCAATAGAGCTGGTGTTTTAAACCAGTTAGAAGTTACTAATACATCAACTGCAACTCCTAACATTATATGGAACGCCAATGGTGTAAGAATTAATGGAGGCTTAATTTTGACTAGTGGAAGGGTAAATGTTACTTCAGGGAACAGATTGATTCTTGGAAACTTTGGTTCTTTGAGTGCGATCACTGTTATCCCAGGAAGTGGTTTTACAAATGGTACAGTTTCAAGATGGATTTCAGGCCCAAATGCCAAAGACGTTCAGCCAGGAACTGAATACCCTGGAACAGATAATGGATATAAACCTTTTATGTATCCTTTTATAAGTAACTCAGCTATGGATAGGTCGCTGTACTTATTGCCAGATGCTAACCCGGCAACAGCTGCTGAAGTAGCTGTGACCTATACTGATGCGACAACTACAACGGGTAGTCTTTCTATTGCTGATGGAAGTTATACTATAAATAAAAGATATAATGGCAATTGGGCTTTCTCAACTCCTGATAGTAATGCTATTCCTGCAGGACCAGCAGTTGTTTACGCACCAAATACAACAACACCCACAAATAGATTAGGTGTATATGCAAATGGCGCTTTCGAAGCAATCGACGGTTCTTCAAGATTAATGAAATTGTCAACGGTTATTTCTGGTGCACACCAGGATGGAACTGCACAACCGTTTGTTTTTAGAAAAGGAGTGCCTTTTTCTGATTTGACTGCTTCTCCAGTTTATGTTGGGGTCAATGATGCTTCTGTTCTAAATACGGCTACAGGAATTGTATCAGCTACTTCAGGTGACTGGAATACTCCATCTACATGGGTTGGAGGAGTAGTTCCTACTTGTGGTAATGTAGCTACTATCGCTAACGGACATAATGTTACAGTTACAACTACTGCTAATGTTGCGGGTGTAATTATCAATAAAGGAGGTACTTTAACAAATAATGCGGGTGCTACTACAATGACAGTGGGTTGTACAAATAACAACTCAGCTTTCTACAATTACGGTACACATACAATGACTGCAGGTAATTTAAAAGTGAACGGATTTGTTGCTCATAAAACCGGAAGTTTCTTCAATCAAACAGGTGGTGAAATTATCATCGATAGTAATAATAACGGTGATGTGGTAACTTCAGTTGCTTTTGGAGGTACTTCTTGTAAAATAGAAACCTCTAATTTAAGTTTAACAGGTGGTAAAATCACTATTGTAGATCCGCTTGTAAATATCGGAACACCGGTTTCTGCTACATCGATTGGAAATTATACTTTGAATACAGAGGGAGCGGCGGGCACTTTTACTGTTAATGGTAGCATCACCGGAAGTACAGCCAGTATGGGTAATGTTGTGAATGTTTTTGCAGTCGGTCAAGTGATTTCTGGACATGCTAATATTCCTGTAGGTACAACTATTACTGCTGTTACTGTGGGTAGCTTTGGTTTTCCTTACCCTCCCGTTACATTAACATTATCTGCTCCGGTTACTGCACCTGTACCGGCAGCAACTCCACTAAGTTTCTCTTCCATGGTAAACAATTGTTCTGCAGTAATTGTCGAGGCTAATGCAACGAATGCTAATTTGGCAATAGGAACAGGTGTTTCAGGTCCTGGTATACCAGTTGGAACTGTTATTACAGGGATAAACTTTAATAATGACTCAACAACAAACATTGTTAGAATTACTTTATCATCTTCGGTTACTGGCTTAGCCACATCTCCAATCGCAACTCCGCAAACATTGACTTTTGCTGGGGTAAATCCAGGATCTTACGCGGTGACTTTGACAGCTGTAAATCCAAGCATAGTTGCAGGGATGACAGTTTCAGGTACAGGTATCAAGCCAGGAACATTTGTTACAGATGTAACGGGTGCGAAAATAACCTTATCTGAACCGATTCAAGTTGGAGCTCCTTCTCCTTTAGTAATGGATTTTTATCCTTTCAATACACTTTCAAGCGGCTCATTTGTTTATGCCTCACCAATTCATTATGCAGCAGGATTGAATCATACATTGCAAATTGGTGATGGTATTTCTACTCATAATACATCACTTATATCAACAGGATTTAACTGTCAGTTTCAGGCATTAGGGGGATTATTCTCTTTAGGTAACTTAACAGTTGATGCACCTGATGGAAACAATAGATTCATGAATGTGAGCAGTAATAATTTCAATAATGCTTACAATATGAACGTTCAGAATACATTTACGGTTACTGCCGGAAGTGCTTTCAGAAAAACGTTTGCTAATGC
>DATEDY010000129.1:0-4791 GCA_035281405.1 Flavobacterium sp. | reverse complement strand
CTTTTTCTGGCGGTCTGGACGGGACTCGAACCCGCGACCCCATGCGTGACAGGCATGTATTCTAACCAACTGAACTACCAAACCAGTGCTTTATTGCGGTTGCAAATATACAACCGTTTTTCATTTCCGCAAGTCTTTTTTAAAAAAAAAATAAAAATATTTTTATACAACTTATCCAAACTTTTGTTTTTCAACTAAATAGGTAGTCAATATTTTTTCAAATTTCTCATCCACAGATACAGGTACATACTTAATTTTATACATAGCACAGGTGTTTGCAACTTGATCGAAGTAATTTTTAATCAATTTTTCGTATTCGATCTTGACATTTTCAGCAAATAGATTAACCTGTTCTCCGGTTTCAAGATCTATAAATTTGCGAGGTGCATTATCAAAATCAAATTTGAATTCGGTTTTCCTATCAATCACATGAAACAAAACCACTTTATGTTTATTATGTTTTAGGTGCTGCAAAGCTTTAAACAAACGCTCATCATCTTCTCCCTGAAACATATCAGTAAACAAAATGATCATGGAACGACGATGCATTTTTTCAGCAATTTGATGCAAATAGGTAATTGTATCAGTTTTCTTGTTTTCTTTTTTCGATTCTACTATCTTCTCTAATTTATGCAACAACATTCTATGATGGCGCTCACTTCCTTTTTCCGGTGCATAATATTCATAAGAATCAGAATAAACACTTAATCCTACTGCATCACGCTGCTTCTTCAGTAGATTCATCAAAACCGCTGATGCCAGAACCGAAAAACCTATTTTATTTTCATAAAAAAACTGATCCGGGTTTAATTTCGGATAGTGCATGGAAGAAGAATTGTCGATAATCAAATGGCAGCGGAGATTCGTTTCTTCTTCAAATCGTTTTGTATACAAACGGTCTGTTTTTGCAAACAATTTCCAATCGATATGCTTGGTACTTTCACCGGAATTGTAAATTTTATGTTCGGCAAATTCAGCTGAGAACCCATGAAATGGCGATTTATGCATTCCAGAGATAAAACCTTCTACAATTTGGTTAGCCAGCAATTCCAAATGTTGGAAGCTGGAAATTTTTTCTATTTGCTTATCAATCTTCATTCCTCAAATATATTGAAAAGATCGATGCATTAAAAGGTTTATTAATTTCCTATTCTTACTATTGACATACCTCCGTTTCCTATACTCCAAATACCTGCAGGTTGTGAGCTTCCTATTGAAAACTGAATATACTGTAACTTTAACACATCTCCTGCATTAAGATTAACCAGTATTGTTTTAGATGGGTGTAAATTGTTCAACTTCCGAAAAGAAGTTGTTGTATTTGAGCGGTCAAAATAAAGCTCCATAGCAACAGCACTTACAATTTCAGAGGCGGTAGTCACATTATACACCCTTACCATACACATAGAATCATAATTTGTATCAACCCCACTTATGGTTTCGTTAAAATTTGAAGCATTACCGTAAAAAGAAAGAAGATATTTTCCTGTTTCTGGTGCAACTATGTTTATATTGGGATCATCATACCACAAATTTCGTATTGTTCTGTCCAAAGAAGTATTGCTATAACTCGACACGGAAGCTGAGAACTTAGGATTGATAACATTTTCTGCCATTTGTGCATAAGGTACACTTAACAACTGGCTTGTTCCTGTAATGGTATAGTTTGTTCCCCCTGTTGGGTCTGTTTCGGTTTTTACAAAATAAGGTCCGTTAGCCCAATTGATAGCCGTAAAACTTCCCGAAACCGGAATGCCATTGCCAATTTCCAAAGAAACCAATCCATTGGCATTAGTCGCAACCGTATGCGTTTCTGAATACACTACTGTTCCTGAAACTGATGTTTGAAGAATACTGATTTGCATCCCAACAGGACTATTTCCCACCAAAGTATTACTATTATTTCGAATTACAGCCTGATAACTCATTTTTTGAGGCACTTGTGCATAAATAACACTACTTAAAAAAAACAGAAAGAGTATAATCAAAAGTCTAAATTTTCCCATAGCTGCTTATTTAATGATTCTTAATAATTTTGAACGTTTTCAATTCCTTTTCTTTGTCTCTTACTTTCAGAAAGTAGATTGACTTTGAATACTTTACCATAGGGATTTGAATTTCATTTTGAGTAATTCTGCTTTCTTCCAAAATTCTGCCATTGCTATCATATAAAACCAATCTTAATTCTTCTGATAAAAGCGAATTGATTTTCAGATTAATTTCAGATGATGTAGGATTTGGAAACAGCAGAATTTGGCTTGTTGCAGAATTATCATCTGTATCCAGTGTAGTAATTTCAAATGGAAATTGTATTCCTTCGTTCACAAAGCCAGTACCCGAATAAGAAGAATAAACCACTTGCCCAACCGAATAACTCACATTACCGTTTGAACCTGAAGCATTTCCTCCCGAAGCATTTATGGATTCTTGAGGAAAAACCACAGAGATATTCAGCAAAAAAAACAAAATTGCTATTTCTTTCATCACATCAGCCTTATAATTAAACTAAATTATTGACAATTAGCATTTTATCAAAAAAATATCGACAATTTGCGTATAAATCTGATAAAAAATAAAAAGAAAGAATTTTCTTATGATTTTTAATAAAGTACTTCCGATTTGCTATATTTGAAGATTAATACACATATAATGAGTCCTGAAAATTTACAGTCAATTGCCTATAGATGGTTTGACGCATTCAACACCAAACAATTAGAGAAATTATTAGCTCTTTACGATGACGAAGCACAGCATTTCAGTCCGAAATTAAAAATTCGTCAACCCGAAACAGAGGGTTTAATTATTGGAAAAGAAGCGATGCGAGTGTGGTGGCAAGATGCTTTTGACAGACTACCAAGTTTAAATTACAAGGTAACCTCCCTGACAGCCAACACTGATCGTGTTTTCATGGAATATATCCGTCAGGTTGATGGTGAAGAAGACATGCTTGTTGCAGAAGTTTTAGAAGTACGAGATGGGAAAATAGTAGCATCGAGAGTCTATCACGGATAATAAAAAAAGCCTGACAAAAATGTCAGGCTTTTTTTATTTCAGTATTGATTACAATAATGCATCAATAGCTTTGGTGTAAGTATCCTTTGGAGCTACACCTACCTGGCGTCCTACTACTTCTCCATTTTGGAAAATAAGAACAGTCGGGATGTTACGAACTCCATATTTTGCTGCAAATTCCTGATTTGCGTCAACGTCTACTTTACCAACCACAGCCTTACCATCGTATTCAGTAGAGATTTCATCAATGATTGGACCAACCATACGACAAGGACCACACCATGCTGCCCAAAAATCAACTAATACCGGTTTGCTTGATTGCAATACTACTTCCTCGAAAGTAGCATCTGTTATTGCTTGTGCCATCTTATTATTTTATTAATTGTTGAACAAAAATAGAACTTTATTTCTAATTGCAAGCCAATTAAAAATCAGTTTTATCGATAGTTCTATAAATTTATACCATTGCGATTATGAATTATTACAGCTTATTCTCTCCGATCTTATCATCAGCATGTCAACTGCAAAAGGAACTCTGACAAATCCGGATTACCCAGCTCGTTTAAATAAATTGGCTTCCCGAATATCTGCAGTATCAATTCGAAGCCTTACATGATAAAACAACCATTAAACCTTATAAAAAAAGGAGCTCAATGAGCTCCTTTTCTAATTTTATATCCTTAACGATTATAGGCTGTATTTTAAACCTAAAGTTAAACCTAATCCACTGATTCCAACGTAAGAACTGATATCATCAGTTGCTTTAGTATCATCAAAACCAGATGCGTTAGTTACTTTGCTGTTAGAAGAAGAAGTCAGTCTCTCCACATAATTAACATGTTTTGCAGAGTAAGAAGCATCAGGTCTGAAAGCTGTAGCAGTATTTAATCTGTCCACTCCGTTTTCTTCATATACTTCAGTTTCTTTCGATTTACCACTAACTGTGAAGTTACGGTATTCTACCTCAGCAAAAGCAGCTAATTTACTAGTCAACTTATAAGAAGAACCGATAGCTGCCATGAAACCAACAGTTGGGTTTGGTTTTACAACGTCTTTAGTATAAGCTTTAGTTAAAACAGCACCTGAGTTATTTGTGTAGGTACGATTCGTTTCGATTGTTAAATCACCATAAACCGGTACGATAACACCAACCTTAGTGTATGATTCGAAACCACTAGTTTCTCCTAAGAATAAAACCAAAGCCGGTGATAAATCCAAAGCCTTAATTCTACCTACAGCAGTACCGTCAACGAAAGTTGGTCCTGCAGCAACCATTCTGTGGATAGTGTGCACCATAGTTTTACTGTTTCCACGGAAATAGTTCACTCCTAATTCCACACCTAAACGCTCTGTAAAACGGTATCCTGTAGTTGCACTTGCGCGGAAACCTTCACCGAAAGAACCGTGGTTCGTTTCTCTTGAAATTAAAGTAGTACCATCAGCAGCGTAGATATCTGTATTTGGTAACTGACCTGAAACTATAGGGAATTCAGTTGCAGCGGTTTGCATAAAGTAAGAACCACCTACTTTGAAATACAATCCTTTTTTATTGTTTGCATCAACAGGCTCTGTTGTTTGCGCTACCGTAGCTACGGTAGAAGCCATACAAATGGCAAAAACTAATTTTTTCAACATGATTACTAATTTGGGGTTTTGTTTTTGTTAAGGCCGCAAAATTAGCAATATCAAGCCATTCCCCAAATTTATTATGCGCTCATATAAACATTAATAATTAAAAAACTAATTTATTTTAAAATTTATTTGCATTTTTTCTAAAGC
>DATEDY010000128.1:0-11301 GCA_035281405.1 Flavobacterium sp. | reverse complement strand
ACCGTATATTTCTGTACCACTTCCATGGGTTCCAGTTTTTCCAAGCGCGTTTGCTTAACAAAACGGTCGTTTTCTACATTACCGTCATCTGTTAAATGTCCGGCGTCGGTAATATTTCTCACATAGCGAACATTGTACCCTAAATGCAGGAAATAGCGGTATATCATATCAAAACTCATAAACGTACGTACGTTACCCAGGTGTACATGACTGTACACGGTAGGTCCACATACATACATTCCAATATTTCCTTCGTGTATGGGTGTGAAAGTTTCCTTTTCACCCGAAATCGTATTGTAAACTTGTAATGAATGAGATTGATATAAGGCCATTTTTTTAATTTGTTTTTTAGGAGCACGGCATTTTTGGTTCTCACATGCTCAGTCCTGCTATTCGCTATATCTTCAAAATGGTCATTTTTCAATGACCATTTTAAAGGATGCCGCTACTATCAGGGCTATGTTTTAAAATTTAGTGTCTAATTTAATATAATCCAAGAATTCTTTGCGTGTTGCTTCGTTTTTGAATTTACCCCCAAATTCTGAAGTAACGGTGCTGCTTTCGATATCTTTAATACCTCTTGAATTGACGCACAAGTGTTTTGCGTCAATTACGCATGCTACATCTTCTGTTCCTAACACACGTTGTAATTCCTGAACAATTTGCATGGTTAAACGCTCTTGTACTTGCGGGCGTTTTGCATAATAATCCACAATTCGGTTCATTTTGGATAAACCGATTACGCTTCCGTTAGAAATATAAGCAACATGTGCTCTACCTATAATAGGTAATAAGTGATGTTCGCAGGTAGAATAGACAACAATGTTTTTTTCTACCAGCATTTCATTGTACTTATAGTGATTTTGGAAAGTTGATGATCCTGGTTTTTTGTTCGGGTGTAAACCACCAAAAATTTCTTTTACGAACATTTTAGCCACACGGTTTGGAGTTCCGCTTAAGCTATCATCAGTTAAATCCATTCCAAGTGTAACTAGAATGTTTTCAACATCTTTTTTTATCAATGCAATCTTTTCGTCATCAGTTTTTTCAAACGCATCTTTACGTAAAGGGTTAACTGCGCTAGTTGCAATATGGTTATTTCCAATTTCTTCTTGAAAATCGTCGTTATGAGCCATTATTTTATTTCGCGTTATTTACTATTATCAGGCAAATATACGTATAATATTGAATTTATATAAAGAGATTGGTTCTTAAAAAAAATGCAAAAAAAATTATGATGTGCTTAAAAAATTACTAAATTTCGACGTTTTTTATTAAATAAATATTACTAAGACATGAAAATAAAGCTACTTGTATTGTTTTTCTCAATTATAAGCGTTTTTTCCTACGGGCAAAATGCCCCCACGGTCTACGTAAATGTTGATCCACCTTTACCCATTTGTAACGCTGGGGAATCTACTTCTCTATTAGCGGATTATTTGCAGACTTATGCAACGAATACAAATAATTATGATGTTACTTCAATACCTTATGCTCCTCAATTTGCTTTTACAGGAGGAACCAATCTGAATGTTGCGATTGATGACATTTGGTCGGACATAGTTGATTTACCTTTTCCATTTTGTTTTTATGGGCAAAACTACACTAAACTATTAGTTGGGGCTAATGGTGTTTTGACGTTTAACATTGCCGGAGTTGTTCCTGGGGGTACAGAAAATCCGAATGTTCCCGGCGACTGTAACTGGTCCTATTCGACAACGATTCCCAATGCAAGTTTTCCAATTAAGAATGCTATTTATGGCGTTTATCAGGATATTGACCCTTCATTAAGAACCAATCCTGCGATTCAAAACATTAATTATTATGTTACGGGAACGTATCCTAACAGAGCATTCGTATTGAATACCTCTGAGATCCCACAATTTTCATGTAATACAAGTGTAGGACTTCAAACTTATCAGATTATTTTATACGAAACGACTAATACTATTGACGTTTTAGTAAATAAAAGAACTCCTTGTACCGGCTGGAATGGTGGTAGAGGAGTTATTGGTGTTATGAACCAGGCGGGTACATTAGCTCAAACTCCTCCCGGAAGAAATACTGGGACATGGAGTGCTTTTAATGAAGCTTGGCGTTTTACACCATCTGCACCCGGAGGATCGAATGTTAATTTGACTTGGTTGCAAAACGGATCGCCTGTAGCGGTACCGGTAAATACCAATCCATTAGTTGTTTCGCCAACCGTTTCAACCACTTATACCGCTGTGGCAACCTATACCCGTTGTGACGGAACATTAACGGTTATTCAAGATGATATTGTTGTAGGTCCGGAAGCGCCATTGCCAACAAGAAACCCTCAAAATATTGTACAATGTGGTACACCTCCTTTTAATATTAATCAAAATGCCTACATGTTAGATACCTATCCGGCATCTGATTTTGCCTTTAGATATTATGTTGATAATGCGGGAGCACCGGGAACACAAATTCCTAATGCCACTTTAGGTACTTATACTCCTGCTTCTGCGGTATATCCACAAACTATTTGGTTGGAAGTAGAAGATCAAAATACGACAGGTTGTGTAAATTTAAGATCATTTACGATTGATTTAGTTGCATCCCCAGGAGGAACTTTCTCTTATGCGGATCCGTATTGTGACAGTATCACTGCTCCACAAGCGCCAACCTTAAATGCATTAACATCAGGCGGAACTTTTTCGGCTTCACCTGCGGGATTGATTATTGATCCAACTTCAGGAGCTGTTACACCTAATGGAAGTACACCTAATACGTATACGGTTAGTTATGTAGTTGGGGCGACCGCTTTGTGTCCGTCTTATACAGCACCACCTGTTACAGTGACTATTATTGCCTCACCGGTAACACCAACAATTACTACGATTGCGGCAACATGTTCGGCTGACGGTTCAAGTACTGTTACCAATTACAATGCGACTTATACTTATGCATTTACACCGGCAGGACCAACAGTAGGTGCGGGAGGTGTAATAACAGGAATGACAGCAGGAACCTCTTATACAGTTACGGCTTCTAACGGAATTTGTGCGTCGGCTGCTTCCGCTTCGTTTAATAACCCTGTGATGTTAACTACACCGGCAGTTCCAACAATTACTGCAACTGCTCCGACTTGTTTTTCAGACGGATCCAGTGCTATTGGGAATCATGATGCGACATTGACCTATACATTCACACCGGCAGGACCGACAGTAGGTCCCGGAGGTGCTATTAGCGGAATGACCGTTGCCACAAATTATACGGTAACAGCAGGAAATGGAAGTTGTACCTCGGCATCATCGGCACCATTTAATAATCCAGTGATGTTAGCTACACCGGCGATACCAACAATTACCACTTCAGCGGCAACCTGTGTGGCAGATGGTTCAAGTACGATTACCAATTATAATGCAGCATATACTTATACTTTTACACCACCAGGTCCAACTGTGGGAGCAGGAGGAGCAATAAGCGGAATGACTGTTGCCACTAATTATACAGTAACAGCGGGAGATGGTACATGTACATCGGCATCATCAGCACCATTCAATAATCCTGTAATGTTAACGACACCTGCAGTACCGACGATTACGACTTCATCGGCAACTTGTGTGGCAGATGGTTCAAGTACAATTACCAATTATAATGCAGCGCTTACCTATACTTTCACTCCAGCTGGTCCAACAGTAGGAGCGGGAGGTGTAATTAGCGGAATGACAGTTGCGACCAATTATACCGTAACAGCAGGCAATGGGACTTGTACATCAGCTTCATCGGCTACGTTTAACAATCCTGCGATGTCTACAACACCGGCAGTACCAACCATAAATACGGCACCGGCTACCTGTTCGGCTGACGGTTCAAGTACTGTTACTAACTATAATGCGGCTCAGATTTATGCTTTTACACCTGTAGGTCCAACTGTAGGAGCGGGAGGTGTAATTTCAGGAATGACAGCAGGAACTAACTATACGGTAACGGCAGGAGATGGCACTTGTACTTCAGGTTCATCGGCATCGTTTAACAATCCGGTGATGTTAACTACACCGGCAGTTCCTACAATCACAGGAGTAGCGCCAACATGTTCTGCAGATGGTTCAAGTGCCATTTCGAATTATAATGCAGCACAAACGTATACTTTCACGCCAGCGGGTCCATCAGTGGGAGCCGGAGGTTTGATTAGCGGAATGACCATTGGAACCAATTATACTGTAACGGCAGGAAATGGAACTTGTACATCAGCAGCATCGGCTTCATTTAGTAATGCAGTGATGTTAGTTACACCAGCAGTTCCAACAACCAATACTACACCTGCAACATGTGCTGCAGATGGAGCAACAACAATAACAAATTACAATGCAGCGCAAACCTATACATTCACACCGGCAGGTCCAACAGTTGGAGCCGGAGGTGTAATTTCGGGAATGACGGCAGGAACCAATTATACGGTAACGGCAGGAAACGGAAGTTGTACATCAGCTTCGTCAGCATCATTTAATAATCCAGTAATGTTGACTACACCGGCAGTTCCAACAATTGCAGGAGTAGGACCGACATGTTCTGCAGATGGTTCAAGTACCATTTCGAATTATAATGCAGCGCAAACGTATACTTTCACGCCAGCGGGTCCATCAGTGGGAGCCGGAGGTTTAATCAGTGGAATGACCATTGGAACCAGTTATACGGTAACAGCAGGAAACGGAAGCTGTAGTTCGGCATCGTCTGCTTCATTTAGCAATGCAGCGATGTTAGTTACACCAGCTGTTCCAACAACGACTACTACGCCTGCGACATGTGCGGCGAATGGATCAAGTACTATTACAAACTACAATGCAGCACAAACCTATACATTCACACCGGCAGGTCCAACAGTTGGAGCGGGAGGAGTAATTAGCGGAATGACTGCAGGAACTAATTATACGGTAACGGCAGGTAACGGCAGTTGTACATCAGCATCATCGGCATCATTTAATAACCCGGTAATGTTAAGTACACCAGCTGTACCAACAATTACCAGTACACCACCAACTTGTTCGGCTAATGGATCAAGTACTGTTTCGAATTTTAATGCGACACAAACCTATACATTTACACCAGCAGGACCATTTGTGGGTGCCGGAGGTGTAGTTACTGGAATGACTATTGGAACCAGTTATACGGTAATAGCAGGAAACGGAAGCTGTAGTTCGGCTTCATCTGCTTCATTTAGCAATGCAGCGATGTTAGTTACACCAGCTGTTCCAACAACGACTACTACGCCTGCGACATGTGCGGCGAATGGATCAAGCACTATTACCAATTACAATGCAGCACAAACCTATACATTCACACCGGCAGGTCCAACAGTTGGAGCTGGAGGTGCAATTTCGGGAATGACTGCAGGAACCAATTATACAGTTACAGCTGGAAACGGAAGTTGTACTTCGGCATCATCGGCATCATTTAATAACCCTATGATGTTGACTACACCGGCAGTACCAACAATTGCCAGTGCGGCACCAACTTGTACGGCGAATGGATCAAGTACTATTTCCAATTACAGTGCAACGTTAACCTATACATTTACACCTGTTGGTCCATCTGTAGGAGCAGGAGGAATAGTTAACGGAATGGTAATTGGGACCAGTTATACAGTTATAGCAGGAAACGGAAGTTGTACATCAACTGCATCAGCTCCATTCAGTAATGCAGCAATGTTGCCAACACCAGTATTAGTGATTACTAATCCGGCAGCAGTTTGTTCACCTACAACGGTTGATTTAACAGCACCGGCGGTAACAGCTGGTAGTACAGGTGGCGGAACATTGAGCTATTGGACTAATGCAACAGCAACAGCAGCTTTAGCTAATCCAAGTGCGGTAGCTGTAGGAGGTACTTATTATATTAAGAGTACTTCGGGTACATGTAGTGATATTGAGGCAGTAACAGTTACGATTCATCCAATTCCTGTAATTACACTAACAGGAGGTTATATCTGTGTGGATGCAGCGACTAATGCGCCATTGAGTACTTATACGTTAGAGTCTGGATTGAGCCCATCATTATACACATTTGTTTGGACAGACAGTTTAGGAAATACTGTTGGAAATCAAAGCTCTTATACTGCAACAGCACCGGGCACATATAGTGTTGTAGCGACTACGATTGCTGCGCCTAATTGTTCATCTGCAAGCGCTCAGGCTACAGTACAACCATCATCTTCTCCGACTGATTTGACATTTGTGACATCTAACTATTTTGCTGATATTTTATCAATAGAAGTAACAGCAACACCAGCTGGAAATTATGAATACCAATTAGATGGAGGACAATACCAAACCAACAATGTATTTACTGGTGTTACACCGGGAACACATATTGTTAGTGTTCGTGATATACACAATGTATGTAGTCCTTATTCGGAGACAGTTGAAGTAATTGATTTCCCTAGATATTTCACTCCAAACGGTGACGGTATTCATGATACATGGAATATATCTTTCCTAAATACACAACTTGAATCTAAAATTGAGATTTTTGACAGAGTTGGAAAACTATTAAAAGTAATCAGACCTTCGGGATCCGGATGGGATGGTACTTATAATGGACAACCACTTCCTTCAACGGATTATTGGTTTGTAGTGTATTATGAAGAAAACTCACTTCAAAAAGTATTCAGATCACACTTTGCAATGAAGAGATAATAACTAAAAAAGGCTTTCGATACCGAAAGCCTTTTTTTTATGTAAAGTTGAAAAATTTTAAGCGTTGTAAGCTTTTAGTGCTTCACCTAAAATTTGAACTGATTTAATCAAATCTTCTTTTTTCAATACGTAAGCAATGCGTACTTCATTTTTACCCATACCCGGAGTAGAATAGAATCCGGCTGCAGGAGCCACCATTACAGTTTCTTTGTTATAGTCAAAAGATTCCAGTAACCATTGTGCAAAATCATCTGCATCGGCAACAGGTAACTGCGCAATACAGTAAAAAGCTCCTTTTGGTGTTGCAATTTTCACACCCGGGATTTTATTCATTTCAGAGATAAGCGTATCACGACGGTCTCTGTATTCGTCAATTACTTCATCAAAATAGCTTTGTGGCGTATCTAATGCAGCTTCACTGGCAATTTGTTCGTAAGTAGGCGGAGATAAACGCGCTTGCGCAAATTTCATAGCTGTAGCCATTACTTCTTTATTTTTAGAAACCACACATCCAATACGAGCGCCACACATACTGTAACGTTTCGATACAGAATCAATCATAATGGCGTTTTCTTCAATTCCGGGCACATCCATTACAGAATAATGTTTAGCGCCTTCATCGTATACGAATTCGCGGTAAACTTCATCAGCGATTAAAAATAGATCGTGTTTTTTTACCAATTCGGCTAATTGTTGGATTTCTGTTTCAGAATATAAATAGCCTGTTGGATTTCCGGGATTACAAATAAGAATTGCTTTCGTCTTCGGCGTAATTAATTTTTCAAAATCAGCGATAGGAGGTAAGGCAAACCCTGTTTCAATACCAGAAATTACGGGAACAACATTAACACCGGATGCTGTTGCAAATCCGTTGTAGTTGGCATAGAATGGCTCAGGAATGATCACTTCATCACCTGCGTCCATTGTACTACCCATGGCGAACAATAAAGCCTCGCTACCACCGGTAGTTACAATAATATCTTCTTTATTGATAGGTAAACCTATTTTTTGATAGCTAAGCGCTAATTTTGTTCTATATGTTTCAAATCCTGCCGAATGGCTGTATTCCAGAACTTTAATGTCGGTATTTTTGATGGCTTCTAAAGCAACTTCAGGAGTTTTGATGTCAGGTTGACCAATATTCAAGTGATATACTTTGTGACCTTTTTTCTTTGCTGTTTCAGCATAAGGAACCAATTTTCTGATTGGCGATTCAGGCATGTGTTGGCCTTTGTTTGATATTTTAGGCATAATTAAAAAGTTTGGTGCCGCAAATTTGCGACATTTTATCCAAATAAAAATAGTTTTAACAAGTTGATTTGTTAAAAAATAGATGCTAAATTGTTGTTGGTAGCTCGTTTGACTTCGGTTTCCAAATCATTTCCTAAACTTGATAAAAAATAAAATATGAAAGACACATTTTTACTACGATTTGGATTAGCGGTCGTGATGTTTATGCACAGTGTTCCCTCCCTTGTTTCCGGGGATGTAATTGCATTTGGTAACGAATATTTAGCCAATAATGGGTTTGGAGTTTTTGGCCTGCCATTAGCCATTGCAGTCAAAGTAACTCATCTTTTTTCTATTTATGCCTTGCTGGCTAATAAGTATTTGAAACCCGTATCGATTTTAAATATCTTGATTTTGATTGTAGGGATTTTGATGATTCACGGTAAGGAAGGCTGGTATGTTGTTGGAGGTGGCAGAAACGGAATTGAATTTAATTTTATTTTAATCTTTGTTTTTCTGTCTTTTTGGTTTCCTGATGGGATTTTCAAGAGAAAGGAATGATTATTTAGAGTAATTGGTAGACAAAAAACAGTTGTTTGTAGATATTTTTCTACTTTTAAAAGATATAATCATGATTTTCGTTTTAATGAAAAGTAAAGTCTCCTCGCACATCATTTTTTGGGTATTGTATTTTATCTACCAAGTGAATTCAGAATACGCTTATCTGAACACCTATTTGCCTCAGCATTTACAGACTGATTGGCTCGATGTGCTTAATTATTCTGTAATTTCCATATTCGTTTTTGATTTATCAATCATACCTTGTTTTTATGTTTTATTGACTATTATTGATTCGGAGGCAGTATTTTTCAGGTCGGTTGCAGTAAAGGTGTTGACATCTCTTCTTTGCATCGCTTTCTTTGTTGTTACTTTCAGAGTGTCATGTCACTATTTTGTATATGAAGTAATCTATAAGGTAAAAGAAGATGTCGACAGTTTTTCTCTGTTTGGGATCTTTAATGCCTTGATGAATATTGGCTTTGGAACTTCATTGGCTTTCGGGTTTGAAAAATTCCGTCAGCATTTAGTGATGAAAAATGAATTGAGTGAAATGAAATCTGAAAAATTACAAACGGAATTGAAGTTTCTAAAAGCTCAGATCAATCCTCATTTTTTGTTCAATACATTGAATAATATTTACGGTTTGGCCATCAAAAAATCAGATGATACTCCGGAGATTATTTTAAAGCTATCCAAAATAATGCGATACAATATTTTTGAGTCGGCTAAAGATGTGGTACCCATTGAAAAAGAGATAGAGAACATTCATGATTATATTTCCATTCAAAAGATCCGACATAAAGACCTCAATCTTAATTTCATTCATGAAGTGGATCAACCTTTTAAAGAGATTTCTCCTTTGATTTTACTTCAGTTTGTTGAAAATGCTTTTAAATATGGTGCTTCTGAAAGTATTTCAGATTCTTTTATTACTATAGAGTTACGATTAAAAGAGAACCAACTCCATTACACTGTTTCTAATTCTACCGATGAAAGAAATCATGTGGATTCCACCAAAATCGGTTTGCATAATATCAACAGACAATTGGAATTATTATATCCCCAAAAATACAGCTTGGAAACGAAGAAAGACAATACTACCTATACTGTTTTTCTTACGATACAATTTTAAAATTTAGAGCAGAATATGAAAAAATATAAATGTTTAATAGTTGAAGACGAACCAATAGCAGCTGAAATTATTGCATCTTTTATTGAAAGAGATAAAGAGCTTGAGCTTGTTCAGATTTGTTCAGACGCTATAAATGCCCATTCTGTTTTGAAACACCAGGAGGTTGATCTGATGTTTTTGGATCTTCATTTGCCTATTTTGAAAGGGTTTGATTTTTTGCGAAAATTACCAGATCCACCCGCTGTCATTGTGACCACGGCATACCACGATTATGCATTGGAAGGATATGAGTTAGATGTTGTGGATTATTTGCTGAAACCGATTCCTTATGAACGCTTTGATAAAGCAATCCAAAAGTTTAAACACTTTTTAAAAGCTGAAGAAGCGTTATTTGAACATAGTGAAAGAGATTATATATTGGTGCAGTTGGCAAAGCGTCAGTTGAAACTTATCCTGGATGAGATTTTTTTCATTGAAAGCTTTAGAGAGTATATTGTTATTCATACCAAAAATGAAGATGTTAAGGTCAAAATGCCCATTAGTAAAATTGAGAGTATCCTTGATCCAAAGAGGTTTAAGAGAGTTCATAAATCCTATATAGTATCTCAAGATAAAATTGAAGTTTATTCGGCAAATGAGCTCATTATCAATGGAAATAAAATTCCTGTTGGAAGAACTTACAAAGAACCTGAAAATAAAAACATTAACTTTTCATAAAGAAAATCCTACTTGCATAATTTGTAACTTTATATAAGCAGGTTCAATCATCAATCCAACATTTTAATGAAAAAAATTTACCTCATACTAGTGTTTTTGAGCGCTTTCAACTTTTCTTTTTCTCAAGACGGATTTCGGTTTACTTCAGAGAAGAAGAAAATCAGTATACCGTTTAAGCTTAGTAATAATCTGATCATTGTACCTGTCAATATTAATGGTATTGATTTGAGTTTTTTATTGGACACCGGCGTTGACAATACCATTTTATTCAGTCTTGAAGAAACCGATTCCATAACATTTAATAATGTAAAAAAAATAAAGATGCGAGGACTTGGAAGTGGGGAGCCAATTGATGCTTTGTATTCCAAAAAAAATGTTTTAAAGATTAAAGAATTTATAGATGAAAGTCATGATGTTTTCATTGTTCTTGATCAAGGAATCAATTTTTCTTCTCAAATAGGTATACCGGTTCATGGCATTATTGGGTATCAATTTTTTAAGAACCATTTTGTTGAATTGAATTATAAAACCAAAAAGATTAATATCTATAAAAATGCGGACGCTTTTTCATTAAAAAAAATGGAATCATTTGATGTATTGCCGATGGATATAGAGATGAAAAAGCCGTATATCAATTCCCTTATCACACTCAATGGAAAAGAAATTAATACTAGATTATTGGTTGATTCCGGAGGAAGCGATGCAATTTGGTTGTTTGAAGATCAAGGAAAAGAAATAGTTTCCCCTGAGGTATATTTTGAGGATTTTTTAGGAAACGGATTTAGTGGAGAAATTAATGGAAAAAGATCACGTATTGAAAAGATTAAATTAGGAAATAATACTATTGAGAATTCAACTATTTCGTTTCCGGATCAAGAATCCATCCGACATGTGAACTTGGGTTCAGGGCGGAACGGCTCCATTGGTTCTGAACTTCTTAAAAGATTTCATGTGCTGTTTGATTATGAAAATGGTAAAATGTATCTGAAAAGAAATCTC
>DATEDY010000127.1:0-5670 GCA_035281405.1 Flavobacterium sp. | reverse complement strand
ATTTTAAGAAATGAAAATCATATTACTTTACATTCTTTGCATTAATTTTTTGACGCTTGGTTTTTTTGGAACCGATAAGTTTCTGGCTATAAAAAATAAAAGGAGAATACCTGAAAAAGATTTATTGGCTTTCTGTCTTGTAGGCGGTGCCATTGGTGGTTTACTTGGAATGTTTATATTCCGCCACAAAATTTCAAAACCCTCTTTTTTGCTGCGTTTCGGATTTATATTCGTATGTCAGATTCTTCTTTTCTACTTCATGCGATTTTAATGCGACTTGTAATTCCGCTGCATAAATTTCAAAGCCGCTTCCATGATTTCTCCCATTGATTTTGCGTTTTTGAAGTTTATATCCTTGGTGAATTCATAGGTTTCTTTACGGAGTTGTTCCATATGAATGGCCGGTGATAATTTCATGGATTTCATTACCTGTAACAAATCATTCAGTCTTTCTTCTGAATCGGCCAAACGTTTTACTAACAAGGAACGCTCTTCATTTTGGTACTGATCAATAGAATCCGGTTCCAACTTCTCTTTTACCAATTGTGTAAATTGGAAATTTTCCTTGAATAAATGCGGTTTGTAAAGTTTGAAACTACCTTCGTAACACTGTTGGTCAAAATCGATGGCTCTGATTTTATAAACAATATGGTCATAATCATAAATCGGGATAACCACAAAATTATACGAACGCATATCTCCCAATAAACCAATCATACAGCGCTCGTTAAATTTTACAAATTCCTTGGCGATTTGTGCTTTTTCAGCTTCTGTACATTTTTCCAGATGATGCTTAAGAAATACATCTCCGGGAATTCCAATGATATGTTCTTCAATTAGCGTCTTCTGATACACTAAAAAGTTAATTCGGTTGGGCGACAGAATGTGTTCTAATTCCAATCCAAAAATACGCGAAGCGTCTGCTTTTTTGATATAAAAGTGAGTGTAATTGTCATTTAAAACATTTCGGACTTTAACCCTAAACGGTTTTGAGTTGCCAAAAGCGCAATAGTCTATATAATCAACTGTTAAGTGATTTAAAACGCGCTCGTCTCCATCGGAATGTAGTAATGTATAAATCTTCTTTAGACTTAAATCGATTTCCTTTTGGTCAAATTCATTATAAAACACACGAAGCCATAAAGTGTCTTCTCCTTTTTGATCATACACCACCACCGAACCTTGAAAACGAAGCAGATCATCATAAAAAACATTAGTCTTTGTTACCCTTTTGTATTTTTCAAGGTACTGAAACAAGTTTTCGGTTATTGGATAGTATTGCTTTTTAAACAATGGCGCTTCTTCGTTCATAAATAAATGACAGTTTCAAACAAATTTGTGAAAAGTAAAGTTACTTCAATTATTTTACGTTCATCAAAAGAAATACACATTACTTTTGTAGCAATAATTAGTTTTATGGATACGCTACAAGTCATAACTTATACTGGGGTTTTTGTTTTTGCTGTTACAGGAGTTTTGAAAGCCCGCACCAAACGCTTTGATATTTTTGGTGCTTCAGTATTAGCGTTTGTAACGGCTTATGGTGGCGGAACTATTAGGGATTTACTGATTGGAATCAGGCCTGTTAATTGGGTTAACGACAACGTAGCTATTTTCATTGTTTTGGCTTCAACCGTTGTTGCCTTTTTCTTTAAAATGAATACCAACATTATCAAAAAACTAATTTTCTGGGTAGACGCTTTCGGTATTGGTTTGTTTACCATAGTAGGAATCCAAGTAGCTTTACGCTCAGGGATTTCAAGTGGTTATGCATTAGTAATGGGAATCATAACGGCCACATTTGGAGGATTATTAGCCGATGTATTGTGTAATAAAGTCCCAAGTATTTTAAAACCCGGTGAATTATATGCGACCGCATGTTTGATTGGCGGAAGTTTATATTTACTGATGCTGGTATATGATATTCAATCAGAGTTTAGCATGTTGGTTGGAATATTAGTCATTGCATCCATCCGTATATTTGCTATCCGTAAAAAACTCCAATTGCCAAGGATTTAATCTTGTACAATAAAATCTTTTGGATCTTCCTTTTTAAATTCAGGTTGAATGTTGATGTGATTGATTCCGAATTTATCAAACAAAACGACTTCAACTTTATGAAGCAAATCATTGAATTCACTCATTTTTATATCTTCCGAACAATCCAAATGCGCTTCCAAGTGCAATTCTTCTTCGTTCAAATGCCATACATGAATATGGTGTAGTTTTCCAACTCCTTTTATTTTATGCACTTCCCGTACAATTTCTTTGATATCGATGTGTTCCGGTGTAAACAACATTAACATTCTGGTAGAACTTTTTAGTAAATCATAACCAACATAAATCAGATAAATAGATATTAACAATGTCAATACACTATCAACCCAAAACCACCCGTAAAACTTCATTAGTAAACCGCCAATTAACACTGCAACTGAAGCCATCATATCGGTCAATAAATGCAAATACGCCGATTTCATATTCAGATTATGATTGGCATCTTTTTTCAACAAAAGAACGGATAATCCATTGGCTACAATACCTAAAAGCGCTAACCAAATCACTAGGCCCGACTTAATGGGTTGTGGATTGAAAAAACGGTCTATCGCTTCATAGCCCAAATACACTGCTACCAAAATAAGTGTAAAAGCATTTACAAATGCCGCGATTAACTCAGCTCGTTTATAACCAAAAGTATTATTTATTGAAGCCTTCCGTCTGGATAATTTATGAGCAACATAACTGAATACCAAAGATATTACATCCGAAAAGTTATGTAGCGCATCTGAAATCAACGCCAAACTTCCCGAAACCAATCCGCCTACCACCTGTGCGGCTGTTATCAACAAATTCAGAATAATGGAAATAACCAGGTTTTTACCTTCTACTTCATGCTTATGAATATGGACGTGGTTGTGTGACATTTCAATTTATAGGTATGTTGGTAACTTAATTATAAAACAAAAAAGACCCCTTATTTTTAAGGAGTCTTTCATCTATTTTTATTATTTGCAGGCAATTTTATTCACTCTGTTAGCGTGTCTTCCTCCTTCAAATTGTGTGATAAGGAATACTTCTACCATTTCCACAGCTTGTTGAATGGAAGTGTAACGTGCGGGTATACTTATAATATTAGCATTATTGTGCTGGCGTGATAATTCGGCGATTTCAACTGTCCAACATAAAGCACAACGAATGTCCTGGTGTTTGTTGGCAGTCATAGCAATACCATTACCACTTCCGCAGATCACAATACCAAAATCTGCTTTTTTAGATTCCACATCATACGCTACCGGATGTCCAAAATCAGGGTAATCGACACTATCAAAAGTATCTGTTCCATGGTTAATAACGGAATGTCCGTTTGTTTCAAGATATTTTACAATCGCATTTTTGTAATCAGGACCAGCATGATCGTTACCAATAGAAATTATCATAGTATTAATTTGTGTGTTGTTAATTGGCTACAAAAATACAAAATAGCTTCTTTTAAATTCAAGAAGCATTCACTTAAAAACATAGAAAGCTAAAAATGAATGCTTTACTTGTAAAATTGTTGATAACTACAATTCATAAAAATGTAAAAAATATTTGTAAACCATTGATAATCAATGTTCTTTTTTAGGCTTTGTAAACAATTTTTCTGCTCTGTTAATTAATTCTTACAACCCCTTAATTTTAAAGGGTTTGTGATTTAACAGGAATTGTTAACAACTTTGGATAGAAAATCAGAACTTTTTTATGGCTGTGTCATAAATTTTTGTAATCCAAAATTGGTTTGGATAATACAAGAAAAGTTTCGGCTATTTGTTGAAAATTTATTCAACAAAAAAAAGCAGTTTTCAACAGTTATTCACAACTCGAGTTTTCAAGAAAATAAATATAAATTCAATTGTTAACAATTGTTCATAACCATATTCTTACAATTCATTTACAATACTTTAACTTGTAACAACCTTGTTAATATCGTTGTATAACTACACATAACTTTAATAAA
Source organism: Flavobacterium sp. (assembly GCA_035281405.1). Taxonomy (GTDB): domain Bacteria; phylum Bacteroidota; class Bacteroidia; order Flavobacteriales; family Flavobacteriaceae; genus Flavobacterium. Next base: position 1,673 of record DATEDY010000127.1, on the reverse strand, counting down.
AAAGAAATTGTCTAAAAGTTATTCCCCTTATTAACACCCTATCATAACCATCATAAATTAAATTTTATAAAAAAGATTTTTTTGTTGTTTTTAGTAAATGTTGAAAACTCTAGTTTTTTAAAAAAGAAAATTTTTAAAAAGTTATCTTTTACTTAATTGTTTTAATGGAATAGAAATTACTGTAAACTATTTTGTAATTTTCAGGAATAATTTAGAAAAGAGAAAATGAATAAGAAACCAAAAAAGTTTAGTAAAGGTGTAAAAGATTTTTCCGGAAAGATTTTAAAGATACTTTCGAAAGATCCAAATAAGCCGTTTAACTACAAGCAAATTGCTGCTAAACTTGAAGTAGATGACACTAAAAGCAGAAATGAAATAATTAAAGATTTAAAAATACTCGCTTCTAAAAAAAAGATTGTTGAGATTGAACCTGGTAAATATGTAATTAAAGCACAAAGTCAGGATTATTATGAAGGCGTAATTGATATGACTTCACGTAAGACAGCGTATTTTGTGAGTGAAGAATTTGAAGAAGATGTTTTCATACCTACTAACAATTTGAATCACGCTTTAGATGGTGATACTGTCAAAGTATATGTTTATAACAGAAGAAAAGGAAAACGACCTGAAGCTGAAGTCATTGAAGTTTTAGAAAGAAAGAAACTTGAATTTGTTGGTGTAATTGATATTCAGAAAAATTTTGCATTTGTTACTACTGCCAACGCTAAAATGTACACCGATATTTTTATACCAAAAGAAAAAATTGGAAACGCATTGAATGGAGATGTGGTTTTGGTTAAAATTGAGGATTGGCCTAAAAAAGCTGATTCTCCTTTTGGAACTGTTGTTAAAGTCCTGGGAAGACCTGGAGAACACAATACCGAAATTCATGCAATATTAGCCGAGTACGGTTTGCCTTACGAATTTCCAGTTGAAGTTGAAGCGTATGCTCAAAAATTAGACACTTCTATTCAGGAAAGTGAAATAGCAAAACGTCGTGATATGCGTGATACGTTAACGTTTACGATTGATCCGAAAGATGCTAAAGATTTTGACGATGCTTTATCTTTCAAAAAATTAGAAAATGGTCATTATGAAATTGGTATTCATATTGCCGATGTATCGCATTACGTTCAGGAAGGAACGGCTTTAGATGACGAAGCTTTTCAACGTGCTACATCGGTGTATTTAGTGGATCGTGTGGTTCCAATGTTACCTGAAGTATTATCAAATTTTGCTTGTTCATTACGACCAAACGAGGAGAAGTATACTTTTTCAGCAGTTTTCGAAATCAATGAAAAAGCTCAGGTAACCAATCAATGGTTTGGAAGAACTGTAATTTATTCGGATCAGCGATTTGCCTACGAAGAAGCACAACATATCATTGAGACCAGATCGAATACCATTCCTTCAGAAATTTCAATTACAGGAAGTGAATATGTAGTGGATGATGCTATCGTTAACGCTACTTTAAAGCTGGATGAATTGGCCAAAATATTCAGAAGAAACCGTTTGAATAATGGTGCTATTTCTTTTGATAAAGTGGAAGTAAAATTCAATTTAAACCAAGAGGCAGAACCGATTGGCGTGTACTTTAAAATCGCTAAAGATGCCAATCATCTGATTGAAGAATTCATGTTATTGGCTAACCGTAAAGTGGCAGAGTATATCGG